>CAYVZF010000025.1:1251-18536 GCA_964456095.1 uncultured Erysipelotrichaceae bacterium | reverse complement strand
ATATATCATTTGATTTTTGTTTATTTAATCTCTTGACATATTACCGGAATGCTATGGAGTCCCCGATGCGACTTAAACGCACGACCTTTAGTTTCGGAAACTAATGCTCTATTCAACTGAGCTACGGGGACATCACAAAAATATAATACAGCAATAATTTAAAAAAATAAATATTTTTAAAACAATTGAATATTGATACCCCTGATGGGTATAATATTATTGAGGTGCTTATTATGGAAAAAACTAAAAAAAGAGATGAAAACGAAAAGAAAACATACTTATCAAGAATTAGTAAAGTAAAAGGTCAATTAAATGGTATAGTATCAATGATTGAAAATGATAGATATTGTGAAGATATATTAATCCAATTACTTGCTACAGAAAAAGCTATTAGAAGTTTATCTAATTTGCTACTAGAAAATCATATGAAAACATGTATAAAAAAGGATTTAGAAAAAGGAGAAGTAGATTCTCTTGATAAGGCATTAAAACTAATAAGGAGATTTAATAAATGAAACAAAAATTTAATGTTGATGGAATGACTTGTTCTGCGTGTTCAAGCCATGTAAGTAACGCAGTTAGTAAACTAAATGGAGTTTCTTCTTGTAATGTTAATTTATTATCAAATTCTATGTCAGTAGAATTTGATGAAAGTGTATGTAATATTGAAACTATTGAAAAAGCTGTTAATAATGCAGGATATAAAGCATATATAAATAAAGAATCAATTAATAAATCAAATGATAAAGATTATGCATTAATAAAATTAATCGTATCTTCAATCATATTAATTATTTTAATGTATGTGTCTATGTCACATATGTTTAATTTTCCAATGATCAAATTTTTAAGTGGAGTTAATAATTCCATTCAATTTGCATTTACTCAATTATTATTAGTAATTCCAATAATTTATATATATAGCAATTACTATATATCTGGATACAAAAAGTTATTTAAAGGTCATCCTAATATGGATACATTAATCGCTTTAGGCTCAACTGCTTCATTAATATATGGGATATATGCTATATATATGATGTGTTATGCTAAAACAATAAATAATACAACTTTATTAGAAAAATACTATCATAATCTATACTTTGAATCTGCAGGAATGATATTAGTTCTAGTTAGTTTAGGTAAATATTTAGAAAAATTATCCAAAAAGAAAACAACAAGTGCGATTACAAAACTAATGGACTTAGCTCCTAAAAAAGCTTGTATTGAAGAAAATGGAATAGAAAAAATAATCGATATTGAAAAAGTAAAATTAAATAACATAGTCGTTGCAAGAAAAGGTGATTCAATACCGGTAGATGGAATAATTATTTCTGGAAGCGGATCTATTAATCAAGCAAATATAACAGGTGAAAGTATTCCAATTGAAAAGAAAATAAATGATGAAGTATTTTCTTCAACAATAGTAGAATCTGGCTTTATTAAAATAAAAGCTAATAAAGTTGGAGAAGATACGACTATATCAAATATTATTCACTTAGTTGAAGAAGCTTCTTCATCTAAAGCTCCTATCTCCAAATTAGCGGATAAAATATCTGGAATATTTGTTCCAATTATTATGACTTTATCAATAATAACA
This sequence comes from uncultured Erysipelotrichaceae bacterium, assembly GCA_964456095.1. Classification (GTDB taxonomy): domain Bacteria; phylum Bacillota_I; class Bacilli_A; order RFN20; family CAG-449; genus CANRPC01. Next base: position 16,936 of record CAYVZF010000025.1, on the reverse strand, counting down.
TTTATTATCTATTTATGTTTATCATACCCATTTGAAGATGCATTCAATTTTGCAATATCAATACTTGTTATTGCATGTCCTTGTGCATTAGGCTTAGCAACTCCTGTAGCAATTATGGTAGGAACAGGTGTAGGAGCAAGTAATGGATTATTAATTAAAAACGCTGAAATACTTGAAAAAGCTCATTTAATTAAAACAGTAGTCTTTGATAAAACAGGAACTATTACAATAGGTAATCCTTCTGTTATAGATTTTGAGTCATCAATTAATAAAGACGAATTAATATCTATTATATATAGTATTGAAAATAAATCAGAACATCCTCTTGCAAATGCAATAATTAAATATTGCAAACAATTTGAAGTAAAAGAATTTGAGGTTAAAAATTATGAAGCTCTAGAGGGTATTGGTTTAAAAGCAAATATTAATGATGATACATATTTAATCGGTAACAAAAAAATAGTAAAAGATAAAGATTACTTAAATAAAATGAATCAATATTCATTAGAAGGTAAAACACCACTTGTTATTATTAAAAATGATAAAGAAATTGGACTTTTAACACTTAAAGATGCCTTAAAACCATCATCAATAAATGCGATAAAAGAGCTAAAAAAAGCTAATATTAAAACAATCATGTTGACTGGAGATAATGAAATTACCGCAAAAAAAGTTGCAAATGAAGTTGGAATAGATGAAGTATATTCAAACGTATTACCATCAGAAAAGATGGAAATAATTGCTTCATTAAAAAAAGATTCAAAACATCTTGTTGCCATGGTTGGTGATGGAGTAAATGATGCTCCAGCATTAACAAAAGCTGATTTAGGTATATCAATTAAAGGAGCTTCAGATATTGCTCTAGAATCAAGCGATATTGTTTTATTAAGAGATAATTTATTAGATGTATTAAATGTAATAAAACTAAGTAAAAGAGTATTAAATACAATAAAAGGTAATTTATTCTGGGCATTCTTTTATAATTCAATAGGTATAATCCTTGCTTCTGGAATACTATATCCATCTACAGGTATAAAATTAAGCCCTATGATTGGATCTCTAGCAATGTCTTGCTCAAGTCTATTTGTTGTATTAAATGCATTAACAATTAATTTATTTAAAGTAAAAAAAGAAACAAATGAAATAATAAATAAAAAAGATGAAAATGAGGAGAATAAAATGATAGAAATAGAAATAAAAGTAGAAGGAATGATGTGCTTACACTGCGTCAAACATGTTGAAGATGCATGTTTAAAAATTGAAGGTGTAAGTAATGCTAAAGCATCATTAGAAAACAAAAATGTTATTGTAACATGTAATAAAGATATTGAAAAAACTATCTTTATTAATTCAATTAAAGAAGCTGGATATGAAGCAAAATAAGGAGTTAGATAAAATGAAATATTTTAAGTTATATAATGATATAAAAATACCTGGAATTGGATTTGGTACGTGGCAAATTAAAGATGGTGAAGAAGCATATAATTCGACACTTTATGCATTAAATAATGGATATAGACATATTGATACCGCATATGCATATGAAAATGAAAAAAGTATTGCAAAAGCAATAAAAGATTCAAAAATAAATAGAAAAGAACTATTTATTACTACTAAACTTCCATCACATATAAAAACATATAACGAGGCAATAAAATACTTTAACGAATCACTTGCTAATTTAGAATTAGATTACATTGACTTATATTTAATTCATGCTCCTTGGCCATGGTCAAATATAGGTATGGATTGTTCTAGTGGGAATATTGAAGTTTGGAAAGCATTTATTGACCTATATAATAAAGGAAAAATAAAAGCAATAGGTGTATCTAACTTTTCAATTAATGACATAAAAAACTTAATCAATGCAACAGGAATTAAACCTATGGTTAATCAAATAAGATATTTTATAGGTAATACGCAAAAAGAATTAGTAGAATATTGTCACGCTAATAAAATCTTAATAGAGGCATATTCACCACTAGCAACAGGAAATATTTTGCAAAATGAAAATATAAAAGCTATCGCGGAGAAATACAATACAACTGTCAGTAAAATATGTTTGAAATTTTGTTTACAAAACAATACTCTACCTCTTCCAAAATCAATACATGAAGAAAGAATTAAAGATAATATAAATTTAGATATTAATATATCTAATGAAGATATGAAATATTTAAATTCTCTAACTGAAGAATCATTAAAAAAACCATATAGAAGTTAATCTTCTAATCATAGATATTATTAGATTTTAAAATCATATTCTTTTCTACACTTTTTAAAACAATAACATTACAACCAATTACGCATCCTTCATTAATAATTGTATCACCACCAAGAATTGTACAATTAGAATAAAGAATTACATTATCTTTAATAGTGGGATGCCTTTTTTTTGCATTATTTTTAATATTTTTCGTTCCTAATGTAACTCCATGGAACATTATAACATTATTACCTATTATTGAAGTTTCTCCGATTACTACACCAGTACCATGATCTATAAAAAAATTCTTACCAATAGATGCTCCAGGATTAATATCAATTCCAGTTTTTTTATGAGATAAATATGAAATGCACTTTGCTAAAATATATTCATTATTGATGTAAAAGAAATGTGCAACTCTATATGAAAAAACAGCATGAAATCCAGGATGAAATAAATATATTTCTTCATATGATTTAATAGACTTATCATTTAAATAAATAAAATTCTTTGTTTTTATCATTTCATCTTTAATAATTAATAATTGTTTATAAAAATAATCAAATGAAATATTTGATATCTTTTTTAAAGATTTCATAATCTTTCTTTTATTATTCTTATTAAAAAACAAATAGTTATATATTAAATATAATAATGATTCCACTTTTTTAATAATTCTATCATCCATAAATACTTAAATACTTTTCTCCTCCATCAGGAAATATTAAAACAACATTTTTGTTTTTATACTTATTTTTATCTAATTTTAATGAAACATTTAAAACCGCGCCTGAAGAAATACCAACAAATAAACCTTCTTCTAAAGCAAGTTCTTTTACACACTCAAATGATTCATCAAATGAAGCAGTTTTTATTTCATTAATATATTTCATATCAATTAATGGAGGAATAAAATTAGCTCCTATCCCTTCTATTTTATGTGAATTACTTCTATTTTGTGATAAAAGAGGAGATTCAAAAGGTTCTACTCCAATTATCTTACAATTTACTTTTTCTTTCTTAAATCTTTTAGAAATGCCCATTATTGTTCCACCTGTACCTATACCAGAAATAAGAACATCTATTTTATTATCTAAATCATTTAACAATTCTTTAGCTGTATATAAATAATGTGCATTAATATTATCCTTATTTGAAAACTGAAAAGGAATAAAAGAATCATTAACTAATTTATGTTCTTCGATTGCTTTATCAATTGCTCCTTTCATACCCAATTTTTTATCAGTCAAAAATACTTCAGCACCATAAAATTCCATCATTTTTATTCTTTCAACAGAAAAAGATGAAGGCATGTATATATGAAGTTTTAAATTATAATAAGCACAAATCAAAGCTAAACCTATTCCTGTATTACCACTTGTAGGTTCAATTATTAATGTATTTTTATTAATAACACCTTTTTTTAAAGCATTTGATATCATATTAAAAGCAATTCTATCTTTAATAGAACCAGAAGCATTATACTTTTCTAACTTTGCAAATATTTTATAATTTAATTTATACTTTTTTTCTATTTTATTTAATCTTATTAAAGGTGTAGAACCAATTAATTCAATAATAGACTTATAATATTTCAAAATTAATCACCATATTTATTATATGTAATTAAATATTTCTAATAATTATCTTGTATAAAAAATATAATTAAAACATATTAAAATATTTATTTGTCCCGTTTTCCAATATAAATTTCACTCTTTTTGTCCCGTTTTCCAACGTTTTAAATATTTGATAAATCTAATTTTACCTTTTTTTCTATTTCAAAATCATTATATAAAAACATAATCATATAAATTGGCAAATAAATAATATTACCCTTTTTATTTACATTATAATTTGAGAAAACAAATGCTTTATTAAAACTATTAACAGATAAGAAATATGAAAGTGCCGAATGAATTTGATAATCTTTTCCACTTTTTATTTCAATCATTAATAATTCACTTTTATATTCAACTAAAAAATCAACTTCTCCATGCTTTTTATTATTAAAATAATATAATTTAAAACCATGAGCTTTCAATTCTTGCGCAACTGCATTTTCAAACATTGCACCGCAATTAATGTCTTTGCCTTTTTCTAATAGTTTTAATATTGTTGCGGAACCATAATATGTTGTAAGTAAGCCAACATCCGATAAAAATAATTTAAATAAATTACTTTTTTTACTAGCTTCAAGCGGAATCATATATTCAGTAACATTATAAACCGGTAAAGCAACGCCAGCATCAATCAACCAATTAAAACTATTTTCATACCTATCAAAGTGAAGTTCTTCATTTAAATTATTAAAAATATACCTTTTATTTTTCATGTTAAGTTCAGAAGGTATTAAGTTATATGTATTTATCAACTTTAATTTTTTTTCTTTTTCATATTTTGTAAAATCTTTTAAATATTCTCTATATATTTTATTATGAATTTTTTTTACTTTTTCAATATCACCAGTTTCAACAAAAGTTTGGACAGCTTCAGGCATTCCACCAACAATCAAATATTTATAAAAAGCATCTATTAAAGCATTATGTATAAATGGATCAACAGCTTCAACCTTTTCAAAAGAATCTTTTAACATTTCAAAAACACTACTTGATAGTCCGTTTGCAATATAGAACTCTTCTAAATCCATGGGATACATATCAATTGTTGTTAAATATCCTACAGGCGCTGATCTCAAATTAACTAATTCGACACCAAGCAATGATCCACTTAAAATATATCTATACACTCCTCTTTCAACTAAAAATTTAATAATTGTAACAATTTCTTTACATTCTTGTATTTCATCAAAAAAAATAACAGTAGTACTATTTAATTCTCTTTTAGCCGCAACAGATAATGCCATAATAAAATTACTTGCATCTTCTTTAATCGTGGAATTAAATATATCTATAAGAGATGTTTGTTTAATAAAATTAAATTCAACAAAATCAATATTATTTTCTTTTAATGTTTCTCTAATAATATATGATTTCCCTACTTGCCTTGCACCAGTAACTAATAAAGCATCTTTTGAATTAGATAACCATTCTTCAATATCTTTTTTTACTTTTCTAAATAGCATAAGTATCACCTTTAAAATAAGTATACATTATTTTGTCCCGTTTTCCAATATAAATTTCACTCTTTTTGTCCCGTTTTCCAATATCTATTAACTAACAAAAAAAAGGTTTACTCTGATTTTAATTAACTTCAAATATTGTGTCTTATATAAATAATATTTGAGGCTATCACTTTACTTATAAATCAGAACTCTTTTTTCTTAATCCAATTCAAATTACATTTCCAATACTTTTTCCATTCTTTTTCATTTACAATCGCATCAAACACAGGTTCAAGAATTTTTTTTATTTCTAAAATCACAAACGAAAATCCCAAAGTATCGTCTTTAATAGTTTTTAAGAAATGTCTCCAACGCTTCAGCATGTCTTCATCATCGGCAAGTGCAATTATACGATTAAAACTCTCTGTATTATAAAATGTACCACGTCGTTGTAATGTTTTCATTATTGCCATCTGCAGTTTTATACCATCAAAATCAAATGTTTTTGATAGATAATAAATGTCATAAAAATCTTTCATTCGGCTTGTAAGTTCAAAACGTTGCAATATGGCATCAAGTTTCTCGGCAATCGTACTTTCAAGAGAATATGTGTGATAACAGGCTCTTCAAAATCAAGAAGCTGAGTTTTGATTCTGCGTTCTTCAGCGTAAGGTATAATAATATCTCCAACTCCTATATCAACATTGAAAGGTACACGTACATTTTTAATTTAAGCTATAATTTGTGTACTTATACCATGATATTTCCTTTGCGGAGAAATTTCTTCAAATGCAGTAGCGGTCATCTTGATATAATCATTTCCTGTTGGCGTTTCAATAATTTTAGTTATTAGAGGATTTTACGCTTTTAATTGAATTTGAAACGCCACACAATAAGAAATCAACATCAATTGTTGCACGACTTTCAAAATTTGTTAGTGCATAAATGAATAATCCTCCTTTTAGTATCAGTTTATCCCCACATCCGGATTTATAAAGCTTTCGTAAAAATTCTTCCTGCATAAAAAGCTGTAAGCACTGCTAATAACTGATACCAGAAGATTTTGCTTTATTTTTAAGTTTTGCTAAAACAAAAGCTGCTGCATCTACCATTATAACCACACTCCAATCAATTTTTTTGCTTTTTTTTGAACACGTAGTTTCTTTGCATATATCATAAGATTCGGTATATTCTTTTTTGGATCGTTAATATAACCTTGTATCGCTTTATTAAATAATTCTCTATCCATTCTTGTCATATTTTTCAAAACATCGCAAATTGTTCGGTCACGGTCGTAGATACGCACCTTTGTGAAATCGATTTTCCCCGTTGTTTCTCCAAGTGTAACAAATTCCGACTCTAGGCGATAAACTCTAATAAATGGATAATCAATTTTAGTTTGCAATTTAGAAACATTCTTATCTATTGCAAAAACCCATTCACCAGGATTCCTATCGCTATACTTGTAGTAGAAAAGTGCAGTTCCCATACAAAGCACTGCATCTGGAAACAATATATTGATGATAACAATTTCTTTAGTTTCACAATTATTGATCCAATGATAATAGCCTCGCTTTATTCTTTCTATATATCCTTCATCTAAAAACTGCTTTATATCTGCGTAGTATAGTTTAGTTTCAAGAATTTCAGCATTAGTCATTACATAGTGATGCTGATTAAATATTTTTTTTACTTTCTTAATATCTATTTCACGGAGCATATAACCACCTCTATTTAATTGCCGCGTATTTCTTTGCTGGCTTGGTACTTAACTATTTTGTATACGTGCTGTACATTAAAAATCAATAGTTAACTGCCCATCCAAAGTAAAAAGAAAGGGTAGTTAACTACTGCAAATAAACGATATTTTTTCACATATGAAATACGATATTTTATACTATAATTAATTTTTTTTGAAGCAAAAAAACATACAAAAAAAGCGTTAATTAATAACATATTAAGATACTAACTAAACGCTTTTTAATAACTAATTAATTCTTTGTAACATTAATAATTCCAGTACTTAATGTCAAAGTAAATGTATAATTACCTGAAACATCACATCTTAAATTACTACTATATTCACCATGACCACCACTGAAATTACCTGCGGCATCACCTTGAATATTTGTATATTCACTAGACCAATCAGATGTAGCAATCTTAAATTCTGTACCACCTGCTAAATCAAGAGTGATTGTATAAGTATCATCATCAACTTTTGTTAATGAATTAGTGACTCCCCAAGAGTTATTTGAACCTCTAAAATAGAATTCACTAGAAGTAGAAGGATCTATTGTAATTTCAACATTAGTAATTTTGTTATTCTCATACCAACCATAAGTAACAGAACAATCTTCACTTAAGATATAAATATTAACATTATCATATAATTTTAAGTCTGCAGTTTGATCTGAGCCATTATTGAATATGATATTATTATATACACTAGAAATCATTGTTGAATATATATCATCAGTTCCATTAACTTTATTCATCGCGGTTCCTGGCCATGAATTATTTCTATAATCATTCCAATAATAAGCTTTTACACTACTCCACTTAGCTTCATTTTTAAGATAGATTGTTCTATCTTCAGGTGCTTCGTCGGAAGATAAATCACTACCTGGAATATAATCATCTTCTTCACCATCACCAACATAATTAAAATATGCTTGATAATATTTTTGATTTTCTTGAACTTCACTAACATAAGCAAGTTCGCCAGAACTTGTAGCAAATTGCCATGAAACAAATTCAACATCATCAACAGTTGAAGTTATATCATCTTTTGTTGGTAATGCATCACCTACATTAAGATTAAGTAAAACATAATTCTCTAAATAATAATTAGATGATGAAGAACCTTTTTCACCTTTATAAAGTCCATTAGAAGTAAGATTAATAATTACTTCATTATCCTTAAGATCATTAAGTAATACTTGATTTAATTCATAATCATTATTGTATCTATTATTTGTAGGAGTATCATTAATACTTCCACAAGATATTAATGCAAATAATGGTAATATAGCTAAAAATAAACGTTTTTTCATATCAATCACCTACTTTGTACGCGTTACAATTATACCATAAGAGTATAATGCTGTATTTGAACTATTATAATTATAACTGAAAACTAATTCTTCTGTATTTGCTACAGTATAAGATATTTCTCTTGATGAACCAGAGTTTCCACCTGTATTAATATAGATTTTATATTGTTTTTCATTTTCATTTGTTGGATTCATAACAAAATGCAATATATCATCATTACCATCATATTTATATGCTTTAAACTCACCATTAATAGGATATGAAGGATCTTGTTTAATCGCACATATTGCTTTATAGAAGTTTAACATAGAATTACTATCTTTTTCTTGATCTTCCATTGATTTTAATTTGTTACTATTATATGAATCGTATGCATTTGTATATTGAGAACCGAATTCTAATTCAGGTCTTAATGATTCATCTTTCCATTTAAATGATTGACGATAATATCTATCTAAATTATTTTCATGGCTAAATGAGTTTTCAGTTGTATTTGATGACATACCTAATTCATCACCATAATAGATAAATGATAATCCAGGTTGTAATAATGTAATCGCTGCATAAACTTTAGCTTTATTAAGTTGAGTTTCTGTACCTGTGATCTTAACATCATGTTCAATACCTGCTTCACTATCTTTAGTAGAGTTAATATGATTAATAGCTCTTGAAACATCGTGATTTGAAGTAAATGCTGAATTTATATAATCACTACGATATTTTGAATAGTATTCAAATTTAGCATTCATCTTTTCACCTAAAATGCTAGCGGATCCACCAATATTTGCATATAACCAGTTATGTGCAGAATAATATGATGGGAAATCAAATTGTGAATCCATTGCTTGATACATTGGAGCAATACGTTGATCCCAACCATCAAAGTTTTCACCTACTAAATAACAATCAGGATAAACACTCTTTAACTTATATGCAAACTCTTTCCAAAATGCGATATTCTTATTTTGATTAGTTGAATAATCAAATTCTTTAGAACACATCTTATCCATTTCTTCATCGTAATATTCTTTTGTACCTTTATCTTCAAGAATTAAATCAGACGAAGAATTCTTAGATTCATCTTTCATATAAATATGTTTAATCGCATCTAATCTAAAGCCATCAATTCCTTTTCCTAAATAATATGAAGCAACATCGATCATCATATTTCTAGTTCCAGAATAATCATAATTGAACTCTGGCATATCATCTGCAAACTTAGCATAGTAGTAATATTGAGATTCACCATCTCTAACCCAGTTAGGATCATTTTCTACTTTAACACCATTTTCAGTAATATCACCTGCGAATTTAAAGTGGAATAAATCACGATATCTAATTTCATTACCATTTCTATCTGTTCCGACTTCACCACGTCTTGCTTTTTTAAACCAAACAGATTGATTAGAACTATGATTAATAACAAAGTCCATTAAAACATACATACCTTTTTCATGAGCTTTATAAATTAATTCATCGAGATCTTCATTTGTACCAAAACGAGGATCTACATTAAAGTAGTTAATAGTGTCATATCCATGATATGAATTACATTCTAAAAATGGTGAAAGCCATAATACTTTAACATTTAATGAATTTAAGTAATCTAATGAATCAATAATACCTCTTAAATCACCCATTCCATCGCCATCAGAATCTCTAAATGTTGAAACAAATATTTCATATCCAATTCCAGCATTTTCATAGAATTTCTTCGATGTATTGACTTTCTTATTAAATGGATTAGATGAAGATAAATCTGTTTGAGATCTATATACACCAGTAGTATCACTATTAACAGGATTTTCATATATTTCTTCATTATAGTAATGTCTATAACTATCAGTTGATTTAGCAACTAAGAATACATGAATAGAACCATTTTCTCTTTTATTAACTTGAATATCTTCAATATAGTTATCGATACCATCTTTAACCCATCCAACATTACCAGGAACCATTGAAGCAAGTTCAACAACTAAATAACCTAATTTGTTAACATTTGACCAGTCAATTGCTTTACCAATCTCTCCTGTAACATAATTTTTAGAAGATAAATCAATATCAGCACAAACACCTGCTTGGTCAACATTACCTTTACCACCTATATCTTGCATCCAAGAATTAGTAGAAACATGTAAATTTCCAGGATTACTAGAGGCTGCGAATAATACACCGGCCTTACCAGGTTCCCAAAGCCATAAGCCATATTTTTCATAATCTGCGAAAGATTTAGCATCCTTTTTATAATAATGGATGTATAAATGATTCTCTTGTGACCAAGTATCACAGAATGAATCATAATCATCAATCTCTTGAAGACTACCAAATTCACTATATGAATTAGTTGAATTTATTGAATTAGTATTACTACCATTTGATACTTGATTAGAATTATCATTATTACCTCCACCAAAACAGCCAGTTAATAATAATGCTAATAATGAAACAGTTGATAATACTTTAAGATTCTTTTTCATTATTTGTCCCCTTTCATAACAACGACTTGATATTTACTTGACATGTTATATCCGTTGTTATAATTAATCTTAGTCGCGTTATTAAATAATACTTCAACATGTTCTGTACTTTCAATTAATGCCGAATCAGAACGACCATTAAAGAAAATATAATAATTAGAACCATCTTTACCGAGACGATATGTCGCTATTGCGGTATCATAATCATCAACATCCCAAGTATTAATTAATTGATCACTTTCATTCATATTTTTAGGATAATATGCATTAACTAATTCTTTTCTTAACGCAATTACTTGTTTATACATTTCAAAATATTCTAATAATTGAGCTTTACGATCATATTTGTATGAATTACATTCATCACTATATGTATAAGAGTTATGTGAAATACGTTTTCCATACATTGTTGTTTCATTATCTGGTGAATCAGGATCATCATCAGTTAATATTTTACTTCTAAATAATTCCTCTCCACCATTCATAAATGCAACACCATTTGATAAGAATACCATTGCATTAACCGCGACAGAAGCACGTGCAACAACTTCAATATTTGGTTCAGTAACTCCACCATCTTCTGATAAAGTCCAATTCAATTGATCAAATAATGTAAAGTTATCGTGACATGAAGCGTAGTTAATTGTTTGTTCTGGATTTGCACCAGCATTAGAATTAATACCTTTCATCATATCTGCGATTTTAGAAGCTTTAGAACTATCAAAGTGTTCAACGCCTTGAGCGATAAAACCATGTGTTGGTTTTGTATATGTTTCACCCCAAGAACCATTTCCACCTCTAATAGCATCTCTACCACAGTCATTAAATGCTCCGACCATGCCTTTTGAATTATCTGATTCATATAATTTACTATAAGCTGAACCTGTTACAGCATTTTCAGTATTATAAGAACCATCACCAGTCCATCCTTCACCATAAAGGACGATATCAGGATCAATTTTATATAATTCTTCTTTAGCAAGTTTTAATGTTTCACAATCAATTAATCCCATTAAGTCAAAACGGAATCCTTTGATTTTATATTCTGTAGCCCAGAATTTTAATGAGTTAATAATGAATTTTCTCATCATAGGAGCTTCTGATCTAATTTCATTACCACATCCAGAACCTTCTCTATAAGAACCATCATCATTTAATCTAAAGTAGTATTTAGGGCATGTATAACTTAATGCATTAGTAGAAGGTGATGATACGTGATTATAAACAACGTCCATAATAATTCTTGTATGATTTGCATTATTTGCAAATGCTGCGACTAATTGTTTAAATTCTTTAATTCTACAATAACCATCAAAAGGATCAGAAGAATAAGAACCTTCAACAACATTATATAGTTGAGGATTATATCCCCAGTTAAATGTTGTATGTTGATGTTGCTCAATATTATCTTGATCAAATACAGGAATCAATTGAATAGCGTTAACACCTAATTCTTCAAGATGATCAAATCCAGTTTTTACTGTAACGTTATCATTACTTGTATATGTAGTTCCACGTTTAATAAATCCTTTGAATGTACCTCTTAATTCATCATCTTCAGGATTAGAAGACCATGTATCATCCATAGTTAAATCACGAATATGAGTTTCATAAATAGATAAATCAAGACTAGATTCTATATCGTATCCATCAACACCATCCCAACATAATGGAAGTGCATCAAAATCTTCATCTTTAGCTTTTTCATTTTCAAAATCAACAATCATAGATCTCTTACTATTAATTCCACTAGAATATGAATAAGGATCTACAGTTTCACTTGTACCAATAGAATTAACAATTGTATATGTATAATATTTACCAGAATAATCTCCATCAAGAGTAACTGAATATACACCAGTATCATCTATTGTCATCTTTTTCTTTAAAGAAATATTATCATATAATAATTTATCTAATTGAGATGCATTATCAAGTTGAGTTGAATCAAATCCATAGTTATAAATGTTGACTCCAACATAATATGATGTAGGTGCCCAAACTTTAAAAGTAGTAGAAATAATATTACCTTCGCCATCTCTATTTAATGTAGCGCCTAAATCATCACCTTCATAAACAAATTTATCAAAAGCAGTAGTTTCAAATACTTTATCTAAAACTGCATCATAATATGAAGTATATGAATTATCCTCTACAAAAGTACAACCGATTCTATAACAGCAATTCAATTCATAATCTTCTTCAAGAATAATCTCAGCATCATTAGAGCCACCAGTTTCAATTTGAGAATGAACTAAATGTTGTTTGAAAGAAGGGAAATAATCATTAACTTCTTTATAGAAGAAATCATTATCTAATTTATATAATGAAACAGTTTCAATAGGTCCGTCAGCATTAATAACTATTTTCTTTAAAGAAGTATCTAGATATGCATACATTACCTTAGGTCTTAAAGTTTCTTCCAAATTTTTAAAAACCATTAATTCTTGTTTATTATTTGATAGCAAGAAATAAACATGTAACTCATATTGTCCTTGTTCATTAAGAGTAGGAATATAATCCTTATACTTAATGTGAGTATCAGTAGTTTGATAAGACCATGAATTCTTTGTTCTAACAAGAAGATATATACCATCTTTAACATAATCTTCACCAATTGCTTCTTTTGGATTCATTTCTAAATATGAACCAAAATCATCTTCTCCATTGACTTCATATATTTTACCATTTCTATTTGTTCCCCAAACCCATAAAGCGTGAGTTGTGAAATCAACTTCATCTTTTTTAAAATGGAAATATACTTTATCTGCAGCATGAACTTCACTCGAAGTAGAACCGCCAGAAGAATCTGTACTAGTATTGTCACCTGTTCCAGATGTAGTTGATTGAGAGGTATTAATCGACAAATTACCGCTTTGTTCATTATTAGATGAACCACCATTACATCCAGATAAAAGGAGAAAAAGTAAACTAGTAGAGATTAGTATTTTTTTTCTTTTCATAAAAAAACGTCCTTTCATTAATATAAAATAATCTTGTAAATACATTTACAAAAAAAATTTTACCTACGAAATTATACAATTAACTAGATTAAAATGAAAGCGTTTTCTTTTTTATTTCGGTTGTATACATCTTATTAATAAAAAAATCAAGCATTTTTTAATTTTTTTTAAATAAATTTATGATATTTTGTTGACAAATATATTTTATATATTATAAATTACGCCTATAGGAGGATTTTTTCTAAATGAGAAAAATAACCAAATTCCTTGTGACTGGTTTCTTACTTCTAACTAGCGCAATTGGAATAACAACCGTTGGTAACAACGAAACAAAAGAAGTAGAAGCCGCCGGCACAGAGCAATGGTCTGTAATTGGTACAGTAAATGGAACAAGTTGGGATACTGATTTTGATTTAACTTATAATTCAGGTAAAAGTCGTTACGAAATCAAGATGGATTTAAACAAAGATGAATTATTCAAATTACGTTTAAATCATAGTTGGACTAACAGTTTTGGATATTGTAACAATACTGGAAGTGGAATCGGTACATATTTAACTGCTGATGGCAGCCACTATCATAATGATGGTAGTTGTTCGTATGCAAACTTTAAAGTAAAAACAACAGGAAAATATCGTCTTTGGGTTAAAGATGGTACTAGTACATATGGTTGTAAGTCATATGGTTTCGGTATTGAACTAGATACCGATAATTATTATACTGTAACGTATTATAATGGTGATAATGAAATTAGTACTGATGCTGAGATAGCAGAAAACACTTCTTATGCTCCATATTTTGTAGAAGTTGATGGATACAGATTTGAAGGCTGGTACACTGATGCTGATTTAAATAACGAATTCGTATCAGGAACAACAATCACAGATAATTTATCTTTATATGGTAAATATGTAGAAGCATCTGACTATACTATTTATTTTGAAGATAATGGAACATTTGGTTCAACTGTTTATACATATTTCTTCGATGGCGATAGAAACAATTCATGGCCAGGTGTAGAAATCTCAAAAAACGATGATGATAAATGGGCAGTTACAATCGATGTATCAAAAGGATGGAAAAATATTATATTTGGAAATGGAAAAAATAAAAGTGATGAAGGTTGGGCTCAAACAAATACATTATCATTAGAAGGTGCCGCTGAAGGATATACATATGTTCTTGGTGATAAGATCACTGAAGGTGATGACGCAGGAAAATATTCTGCTACTTTAGTTGGAGTACCTAGTGCACCAGCATTAACAATGTATGCTACACCTATTGAAAATTCAGGAATTAGATTTGTAACTGGATTCCCAGCAGATAAAGCTTCAGAAATCAGAAATAATAATGTTGGTTTCAAATTTGTATTTAGTGGTGATTCTGTTGAAACAAAAACAGGTTACTATGTATGTGCATCAACTCTAGATTCAATAACAATAATTACAAATGGTGAAAGTCAAGAACAAATCGCTGCAGATAATGGATTTGCTTTCTACTTTGGTGTAAGAATTGATAATATTCCAGAAGGATATAACAAAGTTGTTGTAACACCTGCATATCAACATTTAAATGGTGATACAGTTTATTGTCCAGAAGTAACATATACTATTACAAATAGTAATGGTGTTATTACATTAGCATAAGGAGGAAATGAAAATGAAAGAATATAAAAGACCTGCAATAGAAGTCGAATTCATAGATCTTGAAAGTGTTTGTGACACTATTCAAAATTCTCCTTTAGCAACAGTTAAATTTAATGATTTAACTGAAAGTAATGAATTCCAATGGAAATAATAGACTAAGTGCTATATAATTAAGAGGATGAGAAATTCATCCTCTTTTTTTGTTTAGGAGACTTATGTATGAAAAAAAAGTTATTCGCATTATTACTTGCGCCTTTTATTTTAATATC
>CAYVZF010000025.1:0-1151 GCA_964456095.1 uncultured Erysipelotrichaceae bacterium | reverse complement strand
TTAATGATATGGGATTCTAGAACACCTACTTTAACAAGTAGTAATCGTGTAGATTATCTTATATATAAAAATCCATCATATACATTTGAATTATATGGAGGATATATTGATTCTATATATCATAATGATGAAGATGTAACTAGTTATACAATAATAAAAGATAATTATTTAGAAATAAAAGCAACTCTAATAGAAAAGCTTTCCGAAGGTGAACAAGAATATACAGTTATAATAAAACAAGGTGGTAAAGATGAAGAAATAACAACATCTATTAATATTTATACATATTCACCAAAATCAACTGGCGATACAGTTATTAAAGGACCTAATGATTAAAAGCTCTTGATGAGCTTTTTTATTTAAAAAATAATTGAATAATACACACATAATGTACAAAAAATATATTATGAGGTGAGTTATGAAAAAATATGATTTCATTAACAATCTTTTAAATAAAGAAAAGGATGTTTTAAATGAAATATCTAAAAAAGATGTAATATATGATGAAGTGATAAATGGCCCTCAAGAAGAGCCATATTTAAAAGAATATCATTTAGATATTAAAAAATGGAAAAAGTATCTTAAAAATAAAAATAAGTATTTAAAACAATAAAAACATTAAATAAAGTGTGTAAAATAAAAGAAAATACACACTTTATTTTATATATTTTTCTAATTTATAAATTAATTCTTTTTCTTCATTAATTATTTGTTTTGCTATATCTTTTGATCTTTCATCCGCGGCTACATATCTATTTAAATATTTTGTTAATGATTTAATACCCATATTAGAGCCATCTATCATTAATTCTGCAACATGAGAATCTTCTTTATTAATCATTAATTTCATCTTTGTTTTTAGATTTGACATCCATTTAATTATGTTATTAAAATCTTTTCCTTCATCTTTATATTCATCTAATAACTTATTAAGTTCTTTTTTTATTCTTAAGTGTTCTTTTTTACTTTGATTTAAAATACTTTTTAATTCTTTTTCTTTTATATATGAGATAACTTCATCAATAGATGAAACACCCATTTCTATACCTTTATCGCATTCTTTTAATAATCTAATAGTATCTTGTTCTATCATAATAATTTGCTCCTATGAAATTATTATTAACAATTTGATTTATTTTATTATTAAAAAA
>CAYVZF010000024.1:0-18724 GCA_964456095.1 uncultured Erysipelotrichaceae bacterium | reverse complement strand
TTTTCTTACCAAAAACATGAAAGCGTTTACAGTTTTTCGCTTGATTTGTTAATATGTTAGTGATATTATAATATCATAATTTAAGGAAATCGATTTCCTAAATGAACGAAAAAGGAGAAATATTATGCAAAAGAAATTAATTTCAATTGTATCTACTATTCTAGTAAGTGCTAGTTTAGTAGCATGTGGTGGTGGATCAACTACTACACCAGCAGAAGGTAGCTTAACCATTTTAGCCTATAATGGTGGCTATGGTATCGAATGGTTACAAGATATTTGTGATGAATTTACAAATCGTACTGGAATCATTGCTACACCATATACAGACGCTACAATATTAGAAAAAATGGATACTCAACTTACTAACAAACAAAGTGAGTATGATATTTTTATGTCTCACGGATTAAATTGGCAAAACTATGCTAATCGTGGTTTACTTGCAAATCTTGATGATTTATATGATTCAACAGTTGATGGAGTAAAATTCAAAGACAGATTTACAAATGGCGCTGCTGAACTAAGTAGATATGAAGGTAAAGACAAGGATGGTAATGCTGTTGGTGAACATTATTATAAAGTTGCATTTACTCAAGGTGCAGGAGGACTTGTATATAACTCTTCAATGTTTGAGAAATATCATTGGAGTGTACCTACAACATATGCAGAATTAGTTGAATTATGTTCTAAAATCGTAAGTGATACTAATGGTGCAGTAAAACCATTTACATGGGCTGGTAGCGGAGAAAGCCGTGATTACTATTGGGATTATTTAATCTATGAATGGTGGGCTGAAATGGACGGAGCTGAAGCTATTGAAGAATGGTTAGAATTTAAAGGCTCTGATGGAACATATTCAAAAGGTTATGAAAACTTTGATCCAGATGGAAAATTTAAGAATTTTAAAGAAGCTTATAAAATGTGGTATGACTTAGTCGCGTTACATCCAGAATATTCAATTGAAAATGCTCAAGCAACAACATTATTAACTGCACAAGTAAAATTCTTTGATGGAGAAGCTGCAATGATGCCATATGGTCAATGGGCTAAAAAAGAAATTGAAATGGCAATGGGTGAAGACTTTGAATTTGATGTTAAATTCATGAGAACTCCTAGAGTTTCATCAACAAGTGATTATTATAACTTTATGGTTGGTTTTGGTGATTCAATGATTATTCCTCAAAACTCACCTAATATAGATGCTGCTAAAGAATTTTTGAAATTCATGTCAAGTGAATACGCATGTAAGAAATTTGTTGAAAAAGCTGATGGACCATTCTTAGCTTTCGATTATAGTAATATTGATATGTCAGATTTAAGAGAAAATAGTACATATATCGATTCTATGTATACAATTTTAACTGATTCAGTTAATGTTTCAACTGCAACAAATTCACCTATAGTAGTATTAAATTCAAGTGATGCAATTCAACCTTGGATTAATAATACTAGATACTATGTTGATGCAATGGATAATCCTAACGATAATACACCTGCAATAGTATTAAAAAATGTATATGAATCAGCTTGTAATTCATGGTCAAGATTCTGTTCTAACGCTGGAGTAAAATAATTATGGAAAAACGCTTAGTAAAAAGTATAGACTTAAAAATTAAAATACCTAATACTGAAGCGAAAGAAACTCCAAAAAATGATAGAAAATTCAAAATAAATAAAACAAGCATATTTATTATTATAATGCTAGCTTGGCCCGTATTTCATTTCTTATTAATGTGGTTTGGTGTTAATATTAATTCAATTTTATTAACATTCCAATATGTACCTCAAGGAGAATCAAGTCTTCAATGGGTACCTATAGATGATTTATTCCATAATTATATTAATGTAATTAATGAATTAAGCGATCCAACTATTAAAAGTATGTATTTAGCTAGTTTGGTTTATTTCGTATTAAATTGTTTTATAACTCTACCTATTTCATTAGTTTTTGCCTATTTTATATTTAAAAAAGTATATGGTTCAGGAGTATTTAAAACAATATTCTATCTTCCATCTGTTCTTCCAATTGTTGCATTAACAACTGTATTTGCTTTAATGTTTTCAAATAAAGGTATTATGACTGAATTTTTAAAATTATTTGGTTTAAGGGATATTACTTATTTTAATAGTAGTAATGCAAAATGGATGGTTTGGATATTCTGTTTTTGGACAGGTATTGGTTATGATGTAATGTTATTAACCGCGGCAATGTCAAAAATTCCAAGAGACTTATTAGAATCTGCGAAAATGGATGGCATTTCTTGCTTTAAAGAATTCATACATATTGTAATTCCACTTTCTTGGCCAACATTAACTACTCTATTCATCTTTGGTATGATGGGAGTAACAGGAACATTTATTCAACCTATGTTACTTGTTGGTGATACATCAAATACATTTACAAAAACTATTGGCTTAACAATATTTTTAGAAGCTAATAACGTAACTAAAAATCACCCTGCTACTATTGGTATGATTTGTACAATTATAGGTACTCCAATAGTACTTGGTGTAAGAGCATTCTTAAATAGATTCTTTAAGGAGGCAAATGTATAATGAATACAATTAGATCATTCTTTAAAAGAAAATTTAAAGAAAAAAGAGATTCAATGAGACAAAGTTCTTATGAAAGAAAAAATGATATTTTATATAAACGTCATGGTTTTGAAAAAGTTATTTTTATAATAATGTTTGTAATCTTTCTAATCTTTGCAATCACATATATTTTTCCGTTCATTTGGGTATTAATAAATTCTTTTAAAACTCCTAGAAATTTTGCACAAGATTTTATCGGATTACCAAAAACGTGGAAGTTTAGTAATATTGTTGATGCTTTCAATTATTCAAGTCCTGAAACTCATTATTATACAATTTTCCAAATGCTTGGAATGTCTACTATTCTCTCATTTGGCGGCACACTTGCTACAGTTCTCTCTTCAAGTTGTGCAGCATATGTTTGTGCTAAATACGAATTTCGCGGTAAACAAATTATTATTGGTGTAGTCATATTTTCTATGATAATTCCTATTGTTGGATCTTTACCTAGCCAAATTCAATTGATGCAAAACTTAGGTTTAAAAGATAAAGTTATTGGTATTATCTTCTTATATTCTGGAGGTTTTGGTACTAATTTCTTACTTCTCTACTCATTCTTTAAGAATCTTTCTTGGACATACGTAGAAGCTGCAAAAATCGATGGTGCGAGTGATTTTAGAATATTCTTTACAATTATTCTTCCTATGACTAAAGGACCAATTATTGCAATTGCAGTAATTGCTCTAATCGGTTTATGGAATGATTATATGACACCAATGATTTATTTACCTAACCAACCAACAATTGCAGTAGGTTTAAAATACTTAACTGATGCTTTAAAAGGTGGTAATTCAAACTATCCATTACTTCTAGCATCAATCACAATTGCAGTTGTTCCAATTATTATAATATTTAGTATTTTCTCAAAGACAATTATGGAAAATACATCAGTAGGTGGCCTTAAAGGCTAAAAAAGGAGTCAATCATATATGAAAAAACAATTTAAATTAGCAATCTTATCGATCTTATTACTTGGTGGAACACTTGTTTCATGTAACTCAGGTGATAATTCGCAACAAGTTAGTAACGGAATATCAATTTCTGTTTCTGGTCCTACATCAGTAGAAGTTAATTCTACTATTAGATTAATGGTTACTGTTAGTAACGATACAGAAAGATTAGGTTATAACGCTACAAGTAGTGATGTAACTATAGCAACAGTTGATTCAGAAGGTATTGTAACAGGATTAAAACCTGGCACAGTTATTATTACAATCTCTTCTAGAAAAGATTCAACCATTTCTCAAGAATATGTAATAGATGTAGTTGAATCATCAATACCAACACTTTCAATTGTTACTGAAACACCAACAATGGTTTTGTCAAATAATGGTGGTACTGCTTTATTTAGCGCTAATATATATAATCCAAATAATTTTGATGTCAAATTAGAATGGTCTTCAAAATATAATAAAGGAACATTTATTGGTAATGGTAAAACTTCACAACAATTCCGTCCATTCTATGCTGGAAGTGAAGTAATCGAATTAAAAGCATATGTAGGTCCTTATTTATTAACAGCTGAATATAATTTCTTAATTAAACAAGATTATACAGGATGGACTGAAATTTCAACAGCGGATGAATTAATCGACTTAGTTACAAATAAAGCAGGAACAAATAACTTAACAAGTAACTATTATTTAGCAAATGATATAGATTTAGAAGGTTATGTTATTTCTCCATCAAAAAGAAAATCAAGTACATGTGATTTACAAAGCACATTTGATGGAAGAGGTCATAAAATATCTAATTTTGTCGTAGAAGGTGAATCATCATCAGGCGCAAATGGAGGATTATTCTCTTTAATTGGTGCAAAAGGTACTGTTAGAAATCTTGCTTTAAGCTGTGAAATCGGCGAAAATGGTTCTGGTTGGGGTACTGGTACAATTGCAGCAAGCAATGAAGGTTTAATCGAAAACTGCTATTTCGAAGTTAATCACTCTTATGATACTGGATTAAAAGCAGATTCTAATGGTTATGTACCTTTCTGTGCTGCTGTTACAGGAATGATTAAAGGTACAACTCGTGATGTAGTAGTTAATGTTTTAGATACAGTTGGTAAATCAACAATATATGCTGATCACGCTTATCCAGTTGGTGGATATGATGCATCTACACCTCAAACATTTACAGTTGAAAACTTCTATACTAATCACACCGCAATTGGTGGACAAGTTTGGGACTGGGGATATGCAGTATTAGATCAAACTGGATATACAAGTGGTATTGATTTTAGTTTAGCAAAAAAAGAAACATATAATTTAAATACAAATATTTGGGCATTAAATGATGGCGAAATTCCTACATTAAAAGTCCAAGAATAGGAGTAAAAAATGAATAAATATTTAAAAATATTCAGTTTAACAGGATTATTACTTTCTAGTTCTTTAATGTATTCATGTGGTGGAAGCACTTCTTCAGTTACATTACAAACTGGTGATGAAGTCTTCTTAAAAAATGCTTATGTCGATTTATCTTCTGTTCCTGAAAAAATTCAATTAAAAATTGAATTATCAGCGAATCCAATCGATTTAAGTATTGGTCCTCGTATTAGAGTTTATAGTCAAAATTTTGAATATTCTAATGGGATTTTAACTATTGATGGTAAAGTACTTTTAGATGAAGAAGAAGATGTTATTATTTCTTCTGGTGATCAATCTTTAAAAATTCGTTTAGAAAATGGAACAAGCGTATCAACAAATATTTTAATGGTTGATAAAGTAATTAAAACTGCTTCAGATTTACAAAATATAAATCAAAATCCTCAAGGCTCATACATTTTAGGTAATGATATCGATTGTTCATCTATTTCAAATTTTGAACCTTTAGGTTTTATGGAAAGTGATTATCGTGCAGACCAAGAATTTTTAGGAATTTTTGATGGAAATGGTTATACAATTTCAAATATAACTTCTAAATATTCCTTAGATGCAACAACAAATTTAAAAGCTTATGAAGGTCATCCTCTATTTACTGATGAATCTCATAGTGAAGGTAATAACTGGGGTGTCTTTCAAACAATCGGTTCAAGTGGTATTGTAAGAAATCTTAAATTAGATAATTGTAAAATAACTGGTAGAACTATTGTTGGTGTATTATGTGGATCAAATCAAGGATTAATTGAAAATGTTTTTATTAATGATACTTGTAGTGCATTAATGTCTACTCACTTTTATGATGATAACTGTAATGTTGGTGGAATTGTTGGCATCAATGGTGGTCAAATTAATAACGTTATCTCTTTAGCAACATGTCAAATAATTTCAACTTATACAGATTATAATGATGATTATTTAAATGATAATTATGCAGAAAATGAAACTCCTATCAATTATCATATATTTTATAGCGGTGATAAAGGATGGTCAGATTCTAATGGTTTAACAAGTACTGGTGTATATGCTGGTATTGGAAAATCTTGGGGTAATGCAAAAGACTGTTATGCATTAAAATTCCCTACAACACTAGGATTTGATGCACCATTTGGACAAACACATTTAAATGTTAATAAACCAGATGATGGACCAGATAAAGGTGTTTTTAATAATTGTCAAATTAAAGATAAAACTGAATTAAAAGATATTTCTTTATATTCAAATTATTCGACAGATATTTGGAATATTTATGAAGGTTCAATACCTACATTTAAGGCAATTTATCCAACATTTACATATTAAATTTTATTAATTTTCAATAACACACGAAGGAGTATCATATGATTAAATATTATTTCAAAGGCAATACATTTATAATCGAAGATTTCCAAAACGCAAAGACTTTCTCATCTTTTTTCCCCGCGGTCAGCGGAATAGATGGAAAGCCTTTATGGGCGTTTTATTGTAATAGAGGACAAGCAATGTCCTCATTTGGTGTTAATTCAAAAGCAACACCAATTATTCCCTTTGACAGCGCAAATCTTGCTTATCAAAACATTTCAACAAAATCATTTAGAACATTTGTAAAAATTAATGATGAATTTGTAGAGCCATTCTCAAATCAAAATAATTCAAACACTAAAATGTTTATAGATAAAGCAAAACTAGAAATAGAAGAGCAAGAAAAAGATTTTTTAATTAGAATTACTTATTCTACTATTCCACATGAACCATATTCAGGATTAATTAGAAAAGTAAAATTTATTAATACATCAAATAAAGATTTAAATTTTGATGTTATTGATGGTCTTCCTATCTTCTTCCCTAATGGATTATCAAATGGAGATTATAAAGAATTAGTATCTCTTATGGCTGCATATTGTCAAATAGAAAATCTTGATGACAATATGCCATTTGTTAAATTTAAAACTTCAACAGGTGACTGTTCAGAAGTAAAAGAGATAAAAAATGGTAATGCTTTTATAAGCGTTGATCAAAATAACAATAGATTAAATGCAATTGTTGATCCTTATATAGTTTTTGGAAATGATTTATCATTAAGAAGTCCTTCTAATTTTATTGAAAATAATAATGTTATAAATACAAAACAACAAACAGAAAATAAGTTACCATGTGCGTTTTCACATACTTCATTTACTTTAAAAACTAATGAAGAATATGAATTTGTAAGCGTATATGGAACATTTAAGAATATAAATATTTTTAAAGAAAAATTAAGTAATATTAATATTACAAAAATTAATGAGTATATTAATGAATCTGAAAATATAATTGATGAGTTATTATCACCAGTTGAAATTGAATCAAATATTCCTTTATTTGATAAATATGCAAAACAATCATTACTTGATAATAATCTTCGTGGTGGCTTCCCTATTAAATTAAGTGAAAACAATCCTTATTATGTTTATGGAAGAAAACACGGAGATATGGAAAGAGATTATAACTGGTTTATTATTTCAGATACATATTATTCAAGCGGTGAAGGTAATTTTAGAGATGTAAATCAAAATAGAAGAAATGACATTTATTTCTATCCATTTATTAAAGATTATAACATTAAAATATTCTTTGATTTAATCCAAATTGATGGACAAAACCCATTAAGTGTTAGACCTTTAACTTTTACTATTAATAAAAATTATACTTTGCCTATTGATGATGAAAAATTAAATAAAATTGTTTCTAAAAAATATTTACCTTCTGAATTATTTACATACTTAAAAGAAAACAATTTCAAAGATTATGATAAATTATTTGAAACAATTATAGCTAATTCATCTCAAAATGTTGAAGGAGACTTCCGTGAAGGATATTGGATTGATCACTGGACATATAATGTTGATTTATTATTAAATTATGTAAGTGTATATCCTGATAAAATAAAAGAACTACTATTTAGAAATGATTATCATTATTTCTATTCACCTGTTATTGTTGAACCAAGAAGTGAAAAATACTGTTTATTAAAAGATGGTAGAATTCGTCAATACGGCGCGATTGATTTAAATAAATTAAAAACAACATGTGAAAAACGTAATATTAACATTAAAGAAACTGATTGGTTAAAAGATAAAAATGGAAATATTATTTCAGTAGACTTAGCATCAAAAATAGTTAACTTGTGTTTAATAAAATTCTCTACATTAGATTCAAGACAAATGGGAATTGAAATGGAATGTGAAAAACCAGGTTGGAATGATGCGATGAATGGTTTACCAGGATTATTTGCTTCAAGTGTTGGTGAATCAATTGAAGTATTAAGATTAATTGATTTCTTTATTGAATATGCTTCTTCTTATAAGAATGAAACTATTACATTTTTAAGTGAACAATATAAGCTTTATCAAATAATAAAAAATAATTTACATTTATTAATTAATAACAATATAAGTCAATTTGATTATTGGAATAATGTTACATCAGGAAGAGAAATACTAAGAAAAAATGCATCAATAAATGTTAAAGGAACAAAAAGAACTATTAAAATATCTTCTGTAATTGCTTTATTTAAAAAGATGCGTAAGATCTTATTAAAAGGTATTAAAGAAGCAAAACAAATCCATGATGGAATTATTCCTTCATACATTGTTTATGAAGTTGATAATTATGAAGAAACAGGTAAGATAAATCATTTAGGTTATAAAACAGTAACTCCTAAATCTTTTAAATTAGTTAAAATTCCATTATTCTTAGAAGCTTCTGCTAGAGCCTTTAAAGTTGGAAAATCAATCACTTCTAAAAAAGACTATTACAATATTAAAAAGACTGATTTATACGATAAAAAGCTTAAAATATATAAAACATGCGCTTCATTAGATGACGCTTCATTTGAAATAGGTAGAGTACATGCTTTTACAAAAGGATGGCTTGAAAGAGAATGTGATTTCTTACACATGACATATAAACATCTTCTTGGATTATTAAAAGGTGGATATTATAAAGAATTCTATAAAGAAATAAATAATAATTTAGTTTATAATTTAGATCCTTACATATATGGAAGAAGTCCAATTGAAAGTTCTTCATTTATTGTTCCTACTTGTAATCCTGATGATAAGATACACGGACAAGGTTTCTTTGCAAGATTAACGGGAGCTAATACAGAATTCTTAGATATGTATAATACAATGTTATTTGGACAAAACTTATTTATTTATAAAGATGGATTATTAACATTAAATTTAGATCCTAAATTAGATAAATCATTCTTTAAAGATGATGGTACTTTATCTTTCAAATTATTAAATAAAGTCAATGTTACTTATTATAATCCTAATAAAATAAATGCATATGAACATAAAAAACTTACTTACATCATTAATGATAAAAAATATGATGTAGTTAATGGTAAATTAGCTAGTGATATTCGTGATGGATTAATAACAAATATTACTTTAGTTATTGAATAAAGGAGATTAATGTATGAAGAAAGTAAATAAACACATTATTACATGTTTATCAACATTGGCAATAATTTCTACATTTTATGGATGTGGTGAAAATAATAATGCTTCTAATGAACCAATTATTGTTAAAATAGATCCATCATGCCCTACACTTGTTGAATGCGGAAACGAAATTCAATTATTAGCTACAGTTAAAAATGATGATAAAGGCGTTACATGGAAAGTAGATGACGAAATGGTTGCAACAGTAACTAGTGATGGATTATTAAAAGGTATATCTTCTGGAAGAGCTACAGTAACCGCGACAAGTGTTACAGACACTGAAAAAGAAGAAGTTGTCTATGTTGAAGTTAAATATAATTCATTAATATCCGTTACAATAAATTCAAGCATTACTTCTTTAAAAGTTGGTGAAGAAGCAACATTACATGCTGAAATAGATGGTGATTCAACTAATTCTGGTATTGGATGGCAAGTTAATAATGATGCTTTAGCGGAAATATCTGATGACGGAAAAATAAAAATTCTTCAAGTTGGTAAAGAAGGAAAAGTAATCGTAAATGCTTTTTCTAAAATAAATCCAAAAGCGGTTAGTGATAATTATGTCATTAATATTTTACCTAAAGATAATGGTGAAACTGAAGTTGATGGCATCGAAAAAATCGGTGAATATAAATTAATCTATGCTGATAATTTTAATTCAGGAAGATTAAATACAAATTCATGGGAAGTAATGATTGGTGATGGTTCTAAATATGGTGTTTCTAACTGGGGTAACCAAGAACAACAATTCTATCATGAAGATAATTTAAAATTTGATGATGGTAATTTAGTTATTACCGCTAAAAGAGAAGATGATAGAAAAGATACTAAAAATTTAAATTACACAAGTGGTAGAATTAGATCTACTAAAAAAGTTGCATACAAATATGGTAGAATTGAAGCTAGACTTCTTTGCCCTACTGGTGATGGTTTATGGCCTGCATTTTGGATGTTACCTGAAAGTACTACTCCATATGGTTCTTGGCCTAACAGCGGTGAAATCGATATAATGGAAGCAAAAGGTAGACTTCCAAATAGCATGGATGGAACTATACACTATGCAAGAGCTAATGGTGACCATACTTGGAAAAATGGTTCATACTTATTTGATATAGATAACAACATTACAAAATTCCATACATATGCGGTTGAATGGGAAGAAGGCTACATTAAGTGGTTTGTAGATAACAATTTATATTTTGAAGTCAATGCTTCAAATAATGATTGGTCAATGAAAGAAGGTACAGGAGAACTCCCTGCTCCATTTGATCAAGAATTCCATATATTATTAAATATGGCTGTAGGAGGAAATTATGATGGATATAGACTTCCAACAAATTCAGAATTACCTGCTAGATATAAAATAGATTATGTAAAATGGTATCAAAAATAGGAGGCATTTATGAGTTTATTAAAAAAAGAATCTAAAGAACAAAAGATAGAACGTTTAAATAAAGAAAAAGAAGATAAATTATTAGATAAAGAAAGAGAACGTGTTTATAAAAAGACAGTAGAATATCAAAAAAAACATGTTAAAGAACCTAAAGTTGCTCCTAAAGATGCATTTATTTCATTACAAAATATTAATAAAATCTATGGTAATAGAGTTCAAGCTGTATTTGATTTTAATTTAGACATTAAAGAGCAAGAATTTATTGTTTTTGTAGGACCATCTGGATGTGGTAAATCTACAACACTTCGTATGATCGCAGGTTTAGAAGCTATAACTTCTGGTGATCTATATATAGATGGAGTATGGTCAAATGATTTAGAACCTAAAGATAGAAATATTTCAATGGTTTTCCAAAACTATGCTCTATACCCTCATATGTCTGTATATAACAATATGGCTTTTGGTTTAAAAATGCGTAAAGTTGATAAAAAAGAAATCGATAAACGTGTTAAATCAGTAGCTAAAACATTACAACTTGAAGAATATTTAGATAGAAAACCTAAAAACTTATCAGGTGGTCAATGTCAACGTGTCGCGCTTGGAAGAGCAATTGTAAGAGATACAAAAGTATTCTTAATGGATGAACCTTTATCTAACCTTGATGCAAAATTACGTGTTCAAATGAGAAGTGAAATCGTTAATCTTCATGAATCATTAGGAGCAACTACAATTTATGTTACACATGACCAAACTGAAGCTATGACAATGGCTTCTAGAATTGTAGTTATGAATAAAGGTTATATTCAACAAGTTGGTACACCAAGAGAGGTTTATAATAAACCAGCAAATACATTTGTTGCAACGTTTATTGGTTCTCCCGCGATGAATATTATCGAAGCTACTTATAATAATGGCAAAGTTATTTTGAAAAATGGATTTGAAATAACATTAAATAAAGAACAAATTAATAATTTTAATAATTTTTATAAAAAAGAATTAGAATTATATACAAAACAAAAAAACGATATTATAAATAAAGACAAAACAAATTTATCTAATGATGAAATTAGTTTAGATGAAATCAATTTAAAGAAAATTGATGAGTTAATTGATCATGTAAATAATGTATTAAGTGGAAATATTCATTCTGTAAGTTTTGGAATTAGACCTGAAAATATTTCAGTTACTGGAATGTCAACAAATGCGACAAGATTATCTACTCCTCTTGTTACAGAAATTATAACTGCAGAATTATTAGGTCAAGAATATTATGTACATACATTTATAGGTAAAGAACGATTAATAGCAAAAGTAAGCGCTAATGTGAACTATAAATCACATCAAAATATTTCATTATTATTTGATTTAGATCAAATTCACTTATTTGATATTTTATCTACAAAATATATTATTTAATATGAGCTACAATATATTAGAAGAAAACAATGTAATTAGTTTAAAAAAATCATATAAAAAGCATATTTTATTAATGATTTCTTTTATTATACTATCTATTTGTACATTTCTATTATGTATATTATTTTCAAATAGAAATAATCTATATTTTATTGTAATAATAGGAACTATGTTAATTACTTTATCTTTAATATGTGCAACATTTTTATATTTTAGTTTTATTAAAATTGAAAAGGATTACTTAGTTTTTTTAAATAAAATTCAAATTATGAATATTAAAGAAGATAAGATTAAAATTACTAATGATTATTTAAATGAAACCTCTTATTTTAATAAAGTACCATGTTATTTAATTAAAACAATATTAAATGAAAAAACATATGTGTTATATTTAGAAAAAACTTCTGCTCCAACACTAGATAAAGATAAAACATATATAATTAAATCATTTAGACATTTTATAATTGAAATAAAGGATGATGATTATGAAACTTAAAATTAATAAAAATACAATTAATCGTTATCTAGAATATCATTTTATATTTATTTTAATTACAGCTTGTTTATCATATGTATTACTATTTACTACTTTAAATTATATACATAAATATAAAGAAGAAGAAAAGATTCATTTTTTTATAGAAGGTCAATATATTAAAGATGATGAATTAAAAACAGAATTATTTAATAATATAGAAGGATTATATGAAGTAAATTATAATATATGTTCATCTACTAGTGATAATTTATCTACTATTTACGAAGCATATTTTAAAACATCTGATATTTATATTTTAAGAGAACAAGATTTTATTGATATGGATTATTTAATAAAAGATGTTTTTATGCCTATTGATAATAATTCAGAAATCTTTAAAGATATTAATTATCCTTTTACTTATTTTCAATATGATAATATTAACTATGCTTTTAAAATATTTGATAAAAATAATGATGAATTTAATAACTCTATTGGATTTATTAACTTTATGGAGTTTGATAATGATTTAGATAATTTCTATATTGCAATAAATAAAGATAGTAAAAAATTTAATAATGATGAAAATGGTTTAAAAACAGGTACTTATACTTTAAATTATATGTTAAGGAGATATATTAATGGATAAAAATCTTTTATATGAAAATAGATATAAACAGTTTTTAGATGTATTAAAAACACACCTTTTTGAACTTGTTATTGTATCTACATATACATTTATTTTATCTATTCCATTATTATTATTCTTAGCATTTGTTTCACTTACTACTTTTTTTAGTGAACGTCATATAATGAATGTATTATTAATAAATGGGATTATTACTATCTTACTTCCTATATCAGGACTTGGTTTTGCAGGAACATCACATTTTATTAAAAAAATATTATTTAATGAAGGAGCTTCTGTTAATAGTGATTTCTACTTAGGTATTAAAAAAAATGGAAAAGAATTTGCAATTACATTTTTTTTAATAGGATTATCTTATTTATTATTACAAACTTCATTATTTAATATATCTTATTTAGAATATGAACCTATAGTCTTAATATTTTTATGTGGTTTATCTTATGTTTTATTCTTTTTAATTCTATTTTCATTAATTTTTACTTGTACTCAAATAGTTTTATATAAAGATAGATTTAGTAAACTATTTACTAATGGATTAAGATTTACTTTTGGCACACTTTATAAGACATTATTTATATTTTTATTAGGTCTATTACCTTTTATAATTTATGAATTCATACCATTTTTAATAGTAAAAATAATTGCAATCATTATAGGAGGATTATTCTATATAGGATTTGCTAGTTTACTATTTCAAGTTTATTCAAATCATATATTCGATGAATATATAAATAAAAAACAATTTCCAGAAATCTATAAGAAAGGATTAATTAAAAATGAAAGCGATACAATCAACATGGAATAATTTTTTTAAAGAAATAAAAATCGAAGAAACAAATTCTTCACCAATTCTATTTTTTAATAAAGAAAAAACATATCAAAAAATAATCGGTTTTGGTGGTGCATTTACTGATGCAGCATGTTCAATATTTAATATACTAAATGAGAAGCAAAAGAAAGATGTTATTAATGCTTACTTTTCTTCTGAAGGTTTAAATTATAATCTAGGTAGATTAACTATAGGATCATGTGATTTTGCACGTTATTCATATACTTACTCTTCAAAACCTGATTTATCTGATTATTCAATAAGTAGAGATATAAAAGAGATATTACCATTTGTAAATGAAGCAAAAAAAATAAATGATTTAACATTTATGGCTTCACCATGGTCTCCACCTATTATGTTTAAAACAACTGATAGTTTATATCATGGTGGTAATTTAAACTTCGATTACGCTTCTAATTATGCATTATATTTAACTAAATATGTATTAGAAATGAAAAAACAAAATATCGATATTACATATATGAGTATTCAAAATGAACCTCAAGCAGTTCAAACTTGGGAATCATGTATATATAGCGAAGAACAAGAAGCAAGATTAGCTCTTATTTTAAAAGATACATTAAATAATAATGAATTAAATGATATTAAACTTCTTTTATGGGATCATAATAGAGATATAATAAAAGAACGAGTTGATAATTATTATAAAGTAGAAGGAATTGATGAAGCAATTGATGGATTTGCTTATCACTGGTATGATAATTATTGCTCTAATAATCTATCACTTGTACATGAAAGTCATAAAGATAAAACATTATTATTTACTGAAGGATGTATTGAATTATTAAATCTAAATAAAGATGACCCATCAAGTTGTATAGGAAGTATGGCAAATGCTTTAAGATATGGTAAAAATTACATATTAGATTTATTGAACTACTCTCAAGGATTTATTGATTGGAATTTACTTTTAAATGAACAAGGTGGTCCAAATCATGTTGGAAATTTCTGTGAAGCATTAATTATTTATAATAGAAATACAAAAGAATTAATCTATAATCCAAGTTATTATATCGTTAAACATTTTTCTCATTTTATTAATAAAGGAGCGAAAAGAATTTATACTAATGAAATAGATAATATACTTTTAGTAGGGTTACTTAATGAAGATGGTTCAATTATTCTAATTATTCAAAATGAAAATGAAGGTAAAGATATAACATTTGAATTTGAAAATAAAACATATAAAATTAATGTTCCTAATAATTCAATTACTACAATTAGATTATAAAAAATAACATCATATCGTTTGATATGATGTTATTTTTTTATTGATAAACTCTTAAATAATCTATTGACATTGCTTGAGGGAAATCATTACCTATACTATATCCAGGCCACTCACCACCTACTGCAACATTAAATAAGAAATAGTGTTCTTTATGAAATGCATCAATTGAAGAAATATTCATAGAAAATACTTGTACGTCATCTACATAACTTTTTATATAATTTTCATCCCATTCAAGAGCGTATAAATGATAATCTGTTCTATCATCAACTAAATATCCTCCAGTTTCGCCATTACCATAACTATCATGACTTACTTGATCACTTACACCACTTCCTAAACTATTCCAATGTAGTGTTGAATAAACTACATTATTATAATTAACTGCTTCCATAATATCAATTTCACCACATTTAGGCCAACTTACTTCATTAATATTAGCCCCTAACATCCAAAATGCAGGCCATATTCCTAAAGATGAAGGAACGGCAATACGAGCTTCAAAATAGCCATATTTAAACACTTTTTTACCTTTAGTTAGTATCCTACCAGAAGTATAATTTGATGAACCATATTGTTCTTTTCTTGCTATAATTTTTAATGATCCATTACTTTCTTTAATATTAGTTTCTCTACTTGTATAGTATTGTTGTTCGTTATTACCCCAACCCCAATCTCCAGTACCGATATCATAAGACCAAATAGATGTATCTAATGTATTATCATTAAATTCATCAGACCAAACTAAGTTACGACCTTTTTTAGTACTTGGCGCAGAGGTAGTAGTACCATCTATTCCTTCATCTGATTTGACATATGATTCTTGACCTTTGCAAGATGGTGATGAAATAGTAATAGTATGGTTACCACTTAATGTACCATTAACATTACCAAGCATAAAACCAAATAAATATGAAGTTGCGGAACTAATAGTTACTTTTTTATGATATGAATAAGTTTGATCTGCTTTTAACGATATAGTCTCTTCTATTGCATAAATAGAATAATCAGTTGATTGTAATAAAAATTTAATATCTCTAGATACTTCACTTTTAATTTTAAAACTAATTTCATACTCTTTATCAGCAGATAATAGTAATCCATTTTGTAATACTTGTACACCCCAATATTCTGTTTCAGAAGAATTATTAATATCAATTACTAATGATCCATTTCCATTACTTATAACACTTAATTTATCACTACTTGAAGGATATAAAGTCCATGAAGATAATAAAGAAAAATCATTATCTTTTAATAATTCAGATTCAGTATCATTATTAGAACTTATTTCTTTATTTGAACTTATTTCATCTTTAGAAATTAATTCATTATCACTAAAAGATATATCATAAGAAGATGATATCGTTTCATCATTACTTGAAATTATTTCTTCACTATTTGAAATTATATCTTCTCGATTTGAAGTAATTTCATCACTAGGAAGAGAAGACCCCGTAGTTATATCACATCCTGTTATTACAATTGATGAAAGAATTATATTAAATATTTTTTTCATGTTGTTTACCTTTCTATAATTTTGTTTATTTTAAATGAATAATTAATTACTTTATTATTCTAATTAAATAATAAATATCATAATGTAATTGCATTAAATATTAGCATAAAACTAAATTAGCATATTTACATTATGATATTTATATTATTTAAATTTTGTTATTTTTTTTAAAGAGTAAATAAAATATTATTCAATTATTCTATTAATTTATTTATTCAGATTCTGTCCAACTAATATTACTTAATTTTACTGTATTTCTTAAATCAGTAGATTTATCAAATTGAATTGAAAGTGAACCAGAAGCACTTCCACCTTCAGTGTATTGAACTTCAATTGAATTATCTCCAGCATTTAATGTAAATGACTTTCCATTTACTTTTACATTAATAGAATCTTCACTATTAATATTTAAAGTTAAAGTATATGTTTTGCCAGCAACTAGATATACATTTTTATAAAATACTTGGAATCCCCAGTCAGTAGATGAATTTGAATCATATTCATAATCAAATACTAATTCATTATTATAAATATATGATTCATGAACTGTTACGAAGCTATTACACCACCATTGATCATTCCAATATACATATTCATTTAATGGAAGTGCTGTTTCTTCACCAAAACTAATATTAGTTTTAACAGTTGGATCATAAGTTCCAATATCACCTATAACAATTGTAGCAAATGAAGTTGAAATATTTGAATCAGTATATGTTATATTATCACCAATAGCAATAATATGAACTTTATAAATACCATCAGTTAATGTTGAAACTTCGCTTAATTTATCTCCTGGAGCAGTAATATCTTCTCTTGTAACTTCACTACCAGTTTTGTAATCATAATAAATGACTGTGTAACTTGAAGCACCATTAACTTCCGCAAAAGCAATTACTTTTCCATCAGAAACATCTGAAACAACAATGCCTTCAGCTTCATTTAACTTACCAATAGTTCCTTCAAAATTTACATTAGAAATCTTAATTGTATTTCTATAATCTGCAGGTTTATCGATTTGCATTGAAATAGATGCATTTCCACTTGATGGTTCAACAAATGAAACAGTAATATTTTCATTCATACCAGAAGTTAAACTAAATGATGTACCATTAAGTTTAATATTCACATCATCTTCAACATAAATATCCATTGTTAATTTATATGTCTTACCTTCTTCTAAAGAAGTATTATCATAGAATAATTGGAATCCCCAATCTGTTTTTGAATCTGCTAAATATTCATAATCAAAAATTGCTTCATTATTATAAACATATGCTTCATGAACAACTACTTTACTACCAACCCACCATTGGTCATTCCAATATACCCATTTATCAGCAGGTAAAGTTCCATTTTCACCAAATGAAACATCTTCTTTATCGTTTATTGAGATAGATGACTCTTCACTTGATTCAATAGATTCTTCTGATGATTCAATAGGTTCCTCACTTTCAGAAATAGAGACTTCAGAAGAAGAAAGTTCATCTGAATTCACTTCATTAATAGATGAATTTTCATTTTCACTAATTGTAGAATCAGGAATTGGTTCACTAGATGTATTCCCCCCATTTCCTCCACACGCTGTTAAAGCAGCAAGAAGTAAACATGCAGTTAAAATTTTAATCTTTTTTTCTTTCATAAAAACT
Organism: uncultured Erysipelotrichaceae bacterium; assembly: GCA_964456095.1. Classification (GTDB taxonomy): domain Bacteria; phylum Bacillota_I; class Bacilli_A; order RFN20; family CAG-449; genus CANRPC01. The sequence continues at coordinate 97 of CAYVZF010000024.1, read as the reverse complement.
ATTCTCCTCCTTTTTATGAACTTTTCACAAAAGAATAATAACATAATTGAAACCGGTTTCATAGCAAAATTATAAAATTTACGAAATCGGTTTCCAA
>CAYVZF010000023.1:5605-18746 GCA_964456095.1 uncultured Erysipelotrichaceae bacterium | reverse complement strand
AAGAAAAATAAAGAATAATAAATTTCATATTGTTATTTAGCAATATGATTTTTTTTTAAATATATAAAAATATAATAATAAATTAATTCGACAAAATCTTTATATAGATATATTTTATTATATTAACGGTGATAAAAATGGATTTATATATTGATTTAAGCTTACTACTTTTGATACTTCTTTCTATTAGTATTTTAACATCTATTAAGATATTAACATTTACTTCTTTTTCTTTAATATTACAAATTTTATTTATAATGATGCATGGACTATATATATTATTTATATATATAAATCCATTTTTGGCGCATATAATTTTTATAGTTTTTAATACATTTTTTATATATTTAATGTCAAAAAACAATCGAATAGGGAACATTTTTCTTTATTTCTTTTTTTATTATGGTATGTCAATTATATTATCTTCATTTAATAATGGAATAGTATTTATTAATAATGTATTACTAATAACTAGTCCTAAAGGAATATTATTATCATTATTAATACCTTTTTTTGGCATAATGATGATAATATCATCACGTATCATAGATAAAACATTTCATTTGTATAATTATAAAACAAAAGTATACTTAACAATTAATAAAAAAGAAAAGATTTATACATCATATTTTGATACGGGTAATACATTAAAATATAATAATACTCCTGTAATATTCTTATCAAATAGTAATTATCAAATCGATAAAGAACAGTTTAATAAACTTATTAAGATTAAAACTGTTTCTGGTTTTGAATCGATTTATATTACTGAAGGATTAATTAGAAAAAAAGATAGTGATGAAAACTATTTTGTATATGTAGCACTTCAAAAGGATAATTCAAAATTTTCAGGTTGTGATATTTTACTAAATGCATATTTATTTTAAAAAAAGGAGCAAGGATAAAATGTTAAAAGATATATTTTTAGATTTATTTGGATTTACATTTGGTGAAAATTATTATATTAATGGCGCGGATACATTACCTACGCCATTAAATGATGAAGAAGAATTAATTACTATTAAAGAAGCACTTGAAGGTTCTTTACAAGCTAGGAATAAATTAATAGAACATAATTTAAGATTAGTTGTATATGTAGCTAAAAGATATGAAACTGATTCTTTTCATTTAGAAGATTTAATTTCAATAGGCACTATTGGACTTGTAAAAGCTATTTCTACTTTCAAATTAGATAAGAATATTAAACTTGCAACATATGCTTCTAGATGTATAGACAATGAAATATTAATGTACTTAAGAAAAAAATCTAAAAGTAGAATAGAGATATCTTTAGATGAACCATTAAAATGTGATTATGATGGCAATGAATTATTATTAGGAGATATTTTATCAAGTGGTGAAAATGTTGTGTTAGATGAAATAAATAATGAGGAAGAAAAAGACCAATTATATAAAGCAATTGATACATTAAGACCGAGAGAAAAACAAATATTATCAATGAGATTTGGTTTAAATGGTTATGAAGAATATACTCAAAAAGAAACTGCAGAAAAATTAGGTATTTCACAATCATATATATCTAGACTAGAAAAAAGAATAATAAAAAAACTTAAAACATGTTTAAAATAGTTTATATTTACCCAAAATAAGTTTGGGTGAATAAAAATGGCAAAATATAAAGTAAACATTAATTTTATTAATACAAATAATTTAACATCAAAAAATGGAAAAGAGATATTAAAAATGTTAGAGGAATATCGTAATGGAAATAAAGCGTTAAGAGAACAAATAGCAATATCTAATATTAAATTAGTATTAAGTATAGTTAATAGATTTTCAAAAAGATATGACAATTTAGATGATCTTTTTCAAATCGGATTTATAGGACTTCTTAAATCAATTGATAATTTTGATTTAAGTCAAGAAGTAGCGTTTTCTACATATGCTGTTCCTATGATTGAAGGAGAAATTAGAAGATATTTAAGAGATGATGCACCAATAAGAGTATCAAGACAAATAAGAGACTTGTCATATAAAGTATTAAGACATAAAGAAGAAATGTTAGAGGAATATGGATATTTACCATCTATTGAAGAAATATCAAATGTATTAAAAGAAAAGAAATCAAAAGTAGTCGAAGCAAACGATGTTAATCTTCCTTTAATAAGTATAGAAGAACCATTATATAGTGATGGTGATGATTCATTACTTCTTGAAGATACATTGTCATCATTAGATGAAGAAAGAAAAAAAGAATATGCATATCTTTATGAAGGATTAGATAAATTAAGTGATGTAGAAAAAAGAATAATTAAAGATAGATATTTTTTAGGAAAATCACAATTAGAAATAGCATCTAGATTACATATATCTCAAGCACAAGTATCAAGAATAGAAAAAGGAGCTCTGAAATTTTTAAAAAAATATGTATGATAAAATAGTAAAAAATGATAAAGCAGTAGAGGCACCAACAGTAATTTTTGTTCATGATTTTAAAGATGTTGATAAAATTATTACTGTATTAGAAATAAAAAAAGATGTAATAGTTAATACATCAAATGTTGATAATATATCAAAAATAAGAATTATAGATTTTTTAAGTGGATATATTTTTGCAAAAAATGGAAATAAAGAAAAGTATGAAAAAAATATATATTTATTTCATTATTAAATGATTTTTTTTAAGAAAAAACTTCTATAATGCTCATTTAAAAATATTATTATTAATTATACCCTTGAAAAAAATGCAATAGGGTATAATATGGTATAACAAGATATAGCATTCACTTATATGAGTAAGAAACATTGCTCTCTCTAACAATATTTCTATACTACATATCTTACGAGGAGAAATTACATCATTCGAAATTTCTTTTGCCCATAAATATTCTTCAAAGTCCATTGGTTTCATATAAATCATTCTTTCATATCCTGTTGGAACTCCTTTTGACTTTTTTTGTTATATCCTTTTATTCCAAGCAATGAACCTGTGCAAATAATATCAAACTTTCCATCTAACATGAATGGTTTTACAGAGTATCTAGCATTAGAGCATCCTTGTACTTCATCAAATATTATAATAGTTTCATTTGGTACAAATTTAGCATTTGGTATATTAGCTGAAAGATCTCTAATAATATTATCAATAAATAAATCATCGTTAAATATTTTTTTTAATTTAGTGTTGTCTTTAAAATTTATGTAAATAATATTTTTATAATATTTTTTGCAAAGTTGATTGCAATAGTTGTTTTGCCTATTTGTCTTGTACCTCTTATAACAAGCGCTTTTTTTTAATTTTTAAAGATTCTTTCCATTCAATCATTTCATCATATATTTTTCTTTTATACATATATCTTATCTTCTGGTACTATATAATCATAGTACATGTTTAAAAAAATAAAATATCAAGGTATATTTACACTTTTTCAAGGGACTTTTATTTTTTTGAATATAAAATAAATAAAAAAATGATGGTTAAACACATCATTAACCATCATTAAATATTAATAAATGTTATTTATTTATAAATTAAATTATATTAATTAATCCAACAGTCGCGCCACCAATTAAACCAGCATCTTGATCAAATTTAGCAAACACAAAATTAACTTTATTTAATGGGAATTTATCAACTAACTTATTTGTTTTTTCAATTAATTTATTAATGAATAAATCTTTAGATTTCATTACTCCTCCTGAAAGAATAATGCAATCTGTATTATAATCTAATTGTAGATTAAAAAACATTTCAGAAAGTAATGTAATATATTCATCTAAAATATGATTTGCTAATTCATCATTGTCATTTACTCGATTAAAGAAATCATGTGCATTATTAACTGCTAAATTATTAATTGAACATAATTTAACAATGCCATTACCTGAAAGAATTTCTTCAATTTCATAATTACTATTTTTATATGAGATAATATGATGCCCTAATTCAAAAGGTAAATCAATTAGTTTGTTATTATATACTAAACAACCACCAATTCCAGAAGAAATAGTAATAAAATAAGATGTATTATAATTTTTAGCTATACCAAACATAGCTTCTGATAGAGCTGTTGCATTTGCATCATTTACAATATTACAAGGAATATTGAATTCTTTTTCTAATATTTTATTTAAAGGGAAATCTTTAATGTTTAAATTCGCTAAAAACTCAATATGATTATTTTTTGTTAAACCACATGCAGAGACTCCTATATATTCAATCTTATATTTATCAATTGGTAATGATTTAATCATTCTAATTATTTGACTGGCAAGTTTTTCTTTATCGTTTTTAGTTGATAATTCTCTTAATACAGAGATTATTTCAAGTTTTTCATTAATAATACCAACTCTAACATTTGTCGCGCCTAAATCGACGCTAATTACGTATTTCATATTATAAACTTACTCCTCTTGGTTCTGGTATAGTAATAATTTTCATGAAGTTTGTTTTACCACTTCCAACAGGTGTACCACCAGTTAAAATGACTTTTGCTCCTGGTTTTAATCCAACTTGTTTTGCTTTTAAGATTGCTAAAACTTCCATATCTTCGATGAATTCAGGAATTGATTTAACAAGTATTGGGTATACGCCCCAAGATAAACATGAACCATAACATGCTGAACGTGAATCAGAAACTGAAAGAATAGGACAACAAGGTCTTGCTTTAGATATTCTTTTTGCTGTTTGACTTGTTTTAGAGAATGTTACGATTAATTCAGCATTAATTAAAGATGCCATATTTGCTACAGCATTTGCAATTGCATCATTATTATTCTTTTGTGATGTTTCATATGCCTCTCTTGCTAATAGTTCATAATTTAAATATTTTTCCATTTTGTCTGCAATTTTAGCTTGCATAGAACATGCTAAAACTGGATATTCTCCATTCGCGGATTCAGCAGATAACATAACTGAATCTGTACCATCTAAAACAGCATTTGCAACATCTGAAACTTCAGCACGAGTTGGATTAGGATTTGTTTTCATTGAATCAAGCATTTGAGTCGCGGTTACAACAGGTTTTCCTGCAATACGACATTTTTTAATAATATTAAGTTGAGCGACAGGAACATCTTCTGCTGGTATTTCTACACCTAAATCACCACGCGCAACCATAATCGCATCACTTGCTTCGATTATTTTATCAATATTTCTAACAGCAGTAGGATTTTCGATTTTAGCCATAATTTGCATATCACTTCTTTTGTTTTCAATACAAATTTTTCTTATTTCATCAATATCTTCTGCAGTTCTAACAAATGAAGCCGCGATAAAATTGACTGAGTTTTTACATCCCCAAATAATATCATTAATATCCTTTTCAGAAAGATAAGGCATTGATATATTAGTATCAGGACAATTAACACCACGTCTATTTTTTATTTCATGACGATTATAAGCTTTAGTAATAATTATTTTATTTTCTTCATCTTTATCAATAATGTTTAATGTTAAATTGCCATCATCTAATTTTATTCTATCGCCAATTTTAACATCATCAAATAATCCAGGGAAATTAACTGAAAATAATGATGAAGTTCCTTCTACTTCTTTCATAGAGATTTTAACAATTGAATCTCTTTCGATTAATGCTTTACCACCTACAAAATCATGAGTACGAATCTCAGGACCTTTTGTATCTAGTAATATTGGCATTATAATTCCATCTTCATCCTCTAATCTTTTTGAGATTTCAATTTTTTTATAATGTTCTTCATAACTACCATGAGAAAAATTTAACCTCATTATATTCATGCCTGCAAAATATAATTCTTTACAAGTTTCATAAGTATCTGATGATGGTCCAATTGTACATATTATTTTAGTTCTCTTGATAATATTATGATTCATAAAAGTATTCCTCCTAATTAATTATACTATTTTATTATATCAGAAACACGCATTAAAGGTCCATTATCTTTGTTTTTCATTTTAAGTGCTTCTTCAATCGGTGTTGCAGTTAATTTAGCATATATAAATCCAACACATAATCCTGTTTCACCTTTAAGTAGTAAATCAATTGCATATACTCCAAGTCTTGCTGCGCGAACTCTATCAATCGCGGAAGGTTTACCACCTCTTTGAATTCTACCTAATATTTCTGAACGTGCTTCAATACCGCAGTCCCTTTCAATTTCACGAGCTAATTCTTTAACATCAGTAACATTTTCAGAGATAATAATCATGATGTGGCCTTTACCTTCACCAATTTGTTTTTTAATTGATTCTTTTAATTCTGAACGTGTCATTTGATAATCTTTTGTAATGACTACTTCAGCACCGCATGCGATTCCTGCATATATAGCTAAGTCACCACAATCTCTACCCATGACTTCAATGATTGAACATCTTTGATGTGATGAAGAAGTATCTCTTAATTTATCAACACATTCGACGATAGTATTTAAAGAAGTATCAAAACCAATAGTAAAGTCTGTACTTGCAACATCATTATCAATAGTTCCTGGAATTGCAATACATTTAATTCCTTTTCTAGATAATGCTAAAGCACCTTTATACGTTCCATCTCCACCAATTGTTACTAATGCATCAATTCCATATTCTTTTAGAATTTCAACAGCTTTATTTTGTACTTCATCTTCTTGGAATTCTGGAAGTCTAGCTGTTCCTAAAATTGTACCGCCTCTATTTATTATATCGCTAACAAATGATCTCTTAACTTTTTCTATATGTCTTTCAATTATTCCTTTATATCCATTATGAATAACATACATCTCAAGTCCTTGATTTAATCCTGCACGGATTACCGCTCTTAAACAAGAGTTCATTCCAGGGGCATCTCCTCCTGAAGTTAATACGCCAACTCTTTTAATCATAATTGTAATGCCTCCTAATTCTTTAAAAAAACCTTTATTATTCTACCACAGCAATTACTTTTTTATATATAAAAAAATGTTAAAAAAATAAAAAACATAAATGTAAACGCTTACCATAAATTATTAATTAGAAAATATTGTGGTAAGATATTTTAACAATGCTAATAAATGATACAAATATATAAATATAATTTACATTATTTATTTTCTTTTAATCTTAAATTCTACTTTTTTATCTGCACAAATTAATTCTTATTCTACTAGCGTATGTAATTTAATTAAAAAAGCTTTATTTCATTATCATAATAATTGATATATATTTAAATTTATGTAATATCTTTGTGGAATTTTTTTCTAGTTTTAATTATATAGTTTAAAAATAATTAATATTCTATTTGATAAAATGACTTTCTTCTAATATTAATTATACTTAATTATTTGTATAAAGTTTATTTAAGCTTGAGTAATAATTCTTTTAAATGTTCTAAAATTTTTTCTATAATCTGTATTTTTTTATATCGACAAATTTTTTATATTTTAATAATCAGGAGGAATATAAGATGCTAAAAAAATAATTATTTATTTTTAAATATTGTTATTATAATAACATCTATTTTAGTCTTATTTATTCATTTTATAGTAGTTCCACTTTTTTTATCACTTGATTTATTTGGATTGCAAGATGCAATATTTGAAAGTGCAGTGGTAACAAGATATTATTTAGAATTATTATTTTTTGTAGTATTTGAAATTTTGTTTCTTTTTCAAATGATAATGATGCTGTTAATAAATATTAAAACGTATAGACGGACTTTAGAAACAAAATATGCAAATAAGATAATAAAAGTTATATATCGATTATTTTTATGATTTCCTCTGTTATTTATGTTATTGGAACTATTATTATTAAATATCTTGATAAAGATATAAGTAATATAACGTTTGTTTTTGTATTATTGCCGATTATTTTATATTTAATAATTAACATTTACATAATCTTATCTTGTACATTAAGGATATCAAATAATGAGTTAAAAGATATTGGAAATAATGCTTTATGAAAGATTATATGCAATAAGAATTAATTTGAATATTCTTAAAAAAAATAAAAGTAACTAAATTAGTAAAGAAAATTGAACTAATTTGTACTAATGTATCTATACTTATAATAAGTTTTTTTTATTCTGAAAGTTTTACGTATTTACTACGATTTGTTTTTATTTGTTTAAAAAAAAAAATTAAAATGTTAATATACATAAGTGGTTATCAATTAATTGATATTTCTTGAAAATTCAAATATTGCAACTTATTATTCAATCATAGATTGAATGTTTTATAACTAAAGTAATACTCTTTAATTATAAAACAATTAATAAGAAGTAAAGCTAGGAGTGTATATGGAATTATATTTATCTAATAAAGATTTTTATAAAGTATATAAAGCATCTATAATCACTAATGATGATTTAAATACTATTATAAATTTATATCAACCATTTATTGGAAATAAGGCTATAACGCTTTATTTTACGTTATTAAATGAAGTTTGTTTTCAAGAATGGATATCTATATCTACTCATGAAGTACTTTCTAAAAAAACATCTTTAAATTTATCTGATATTGTTTTAGCAAGAAAAAGACTTGAAGCAATTGGATTAATTAAGACGTATAGAAAAGTAGATGAAAATGATTTAGCATCATATATTTATATTTTATATGCTCCAAAAAATCCTGGTGAATTTTTTAAAGATCCTTTATTTGTTGGATTGCTTACTTCTTCACTTGGAGAAAAAGAAGTATCAAGAATTAAAAGAACATATACAATTAAAGAACCTGAATTAAAAGGTTATTATGATGTTTCTGCTTCATATAGAAGTATATTTGATAATAATAAATTTGCTTTAATTCCTGATGGTGAAAAAATATTTACATATACAAGTGGAACAATTAATGATGATTTTGATGAAAAAGTATTTGTTGGATTATTAAAAAATAAATATGGATATAATAAAGATGTTATAACTGATTCTCTTATTTTTGAAGTAAAAAGACTATCTACATTATTTGGAATAAAAGAAGAAACCATGGCTTCTATGTTAAATTCTACATACATAGTTAAAGATAAAGTATTTGATATAGATGAACTATATGATATATGTAGAAATTCTTTAATAGTGCCTATTAAAAAAGATGAAGAATCTTATAAAGAATATGATAATGATTCACGTTTTGCTTCTAAAGTTAATCAAATGAATAAATGGGCTCCATATGATTATTTAAAACTCCTTTCTAATAATTCAAATCCTTCTCCTGCAGATGTTGCAATTATTAATACATTATCAAGAGAATATGGATTAAATACAGGTGTAATAAATGCAATCATTGAATATACATTAAATGTTTGTGATAATAATTTACCAAGAGCATTTTGTGAAAAATTGGCTTCAACATTAAAAAGAAAAAATGTTTTAAACGCTATGGAAGCGATAAATGCGCTTATGTCTAAAAAAGGAAAGAAAAAAGTTATTAAAGAAGTAGAGAATGTTACATCTACTAATGATGATGAAGAAGATGATGATTTTTCTTTAGATGATTTAAAGAAAATGGTGGAGGGACTATAAATGAAGAAAGTTGATTTTAATTTAAACAATCCTCATATAAATGAATATAAATTATCTGCTTTAAAAAGAATTAAAGAAGATGATTTCTATAAAGATATAATATCGTGTTATGATTTAAGTGATGATGAAATAATTGCGTCAGCATCTAAATTATTAAAATTTAAAGAAGATAGATTAAAATGTAAATCATGCTCTGGAAAATGTAATAAAGTACCTAAATTACTACAATTTGAATTAGTATTTGATGATGAAACAAGAACTTTTGATATTGAATTTAACACATGTGATTTATATAAAAAATCATTATTAAAAAGAAGAAAGTTTTTGAAAAAAGATTTTCCTGATAATTATTTTGAATATGACTTTTATCAAGAATTAATTCATAATGACTACGCTAACGAGAGAAAGAAAGTATTAAAAGCTTTTGCAGAAATATTAAATAAAACTAAAAGTAATTCTATTTATTTATATGGTGATTCTAGAATGGGTAAAACTTTTATATCTAGTTTATTTGCCTCTAAATATGTTGAAGATAATAACTCTCTTGTATCTTTTTGCTCAAGTTCTGAAATATTTAATGAATTAAAAGACTTGAATTTTCAAGATAAAAATGCTTGTAAAGCATTATTAGATGAATTAATTAATGTTGATTTATTAGTTATTGATGGGTTTGGCAATGAATATAAATCTGATTTTATTAGAGATACATATGTATATCCTATATTAAATGAAAGAAGTATTAATAATAAATTAACAATAATAACAAGTAATTTTACAATTGATGAAATAACTTCTATGTATTTACTTTCAAAAGCAAGCGCTCCAAAAGTTAGACAACTAAAAAGTTTATTAACAAATGAATTTAAATATTTAGAATTAACTGGTTATCCTTATAAATTAAATTCATAAAAAATTATTAACAATCATATCTTTATAAAGGTGAAGAATGATTGTTTTATTTTGAAAACAAAATACTAAAGATCAAAAGATTTATTAATATTTCATATTTATCAGATAAAATGATATCGATAAGATTTAAAAAATATTCTCTTGATGTTATTGGAAGTAGTTTATCATTAATCTCTTATTATGAAGAAGAAGCCTTTGTAAATGGAAATATAGAAAGGATTATCTTTAACTATGATAAGTGCATCTAGTTTAATTTATGAAGTAACAGTTTATTCTTCATCTTTTTTATTAAATGAAATAAAAAATAATAGTATTAAAGTTATAAATTTAAAAAAAATAAATGATTATGTTTATAAAATAGAAATACCTTATAAATATAAAAAAACATTTGAAAATGTATTTAAAAACATAAGGTTATTAGAGGTTAAAGGGTTATTAAAACTTATTTTAAAAATGAATATATATAAGTATACTATTATTTCTTTAATAATATCTTTAATATTCTTTTTTTATACATCTTCATTAATTTTTATTATAGATATTAAAGGTAATAGTTTAATTATTAATGAAAGAATTACAAATTATTTAAATGATAATAATATAAAAAAATTTAAAAAAATACCTAATTATGCATTCCTTAATAAACTTAAAAATGAATTTTTATATTCAAACTTGGAATATATTAATAATATAGATTTTTATGTTTCTGGTAATAGATTAGTTATTAGCTATACATTAAAAGAAAACGTTATCACTATTGAAAATAAAAAAGGTAAAATGTATGCAAATATAGATGCAATAATTAAAAAAATAGAAATAAGTTCGGGTAATGTATTAGTAAAAGAAAATATGTATGTAAAAAAAGGTGATTTATTAGTGGATGATTATTTTTACTATAAAGATAATTCTATATATATTGGTACAAGTGGAAAAATATATGGGAATACATTTAATCTAATTGAAACAAAATCATTATATTATGATGAAGTAGATTCTTTTACATATTTACTAAATGAATCAAGAAACAAAAACTGTAAAGATTTTATTTCTGGAGATAAAATAGAAAAAGAAGAAATATTAAGTTTTAAATATGATTGTGATAATAATTATTCATATTTAAAAGTACTATATACTAATTATATTAACATCGTTACTTATTAATCTTTTAAACTTGTATAAACTGTTTTTCCAATATTATAGTTTTTATATTGCTCTGAAAATGTATATAGATTACTTTGATTTGTAATAAAAATAAATAAACATATTATTATTAAATTTGATATAATATCTAATTTATTAAATAGATTAAAAATAATTAAAGAAATAATAAAAATAACGATTATAAATACTTTAAATAATTCATATTTTTTTACATACTTTGTTGAATATTTATTTAGTGTTATATATTTATTAATATTATTAACTTTATTAATACTATTTAATTTCCATATTATATTTTTATTATGATTGTAAAAAAGAATTTCTAATACACTTAATAAAGAAAAACATATTGATAAAATATATCCATTCTTTAATAAAAGTAAAGAAAAAAGAAATATAAATTTCATTAATATATAATTATATATATTAGAAAATAAAGAATATTTGATTGTTTTATATTTTATTAATATATTAATGTATCTTTCATTAAGATTTGGATAAGAGTCAATTATTTGTTCTAATTTTTTATCATATAAAGATATTAAAAGTAATAATATAAATTTTTTAATAAATAATAGAATCCAATAAGTAATTAATAAAACAAATGAAAAGTAATTCTCTTTAAAAAATAACAGTATAGATAACATTAAAGGAATAGATACTATTATTTCTAATACGAAACATAAAATGTTATTATAATCTCTTTTTTTCAATTTCTTAAACTTTTTATTTTTATTAATTAATATTAATGAATAACCAGTAAACATTTTTATAAAAGCATCTTTACTTATTTTTATTTTTCCATTTGTTGGATCTATAAAATAATAATCATTTCCTCTTTTGTTTATAAAGAATACGTAATGCAAGATATTATTATCGTTTAATAGAATAATTGATTTTTCTTTGATAGATGTATCATCACTATATTTTATTCCTTCTAAAGTAAAGCCATAATTTTCCGCGATATTTTTTAATTCTAATAAAGAATAAGATTCATGAAATATGTCTTCTTTTATTAAATCAATTTTCCCTAAAGAATGGTAATACATAAATGTTTTAAGACTAGAAATCCCGCATGTTTTTTCGTTTATTTGGTAGTATGTTTTTATTTTCATTAAAATTATCTCCTATAAATATATAATTAATAATTAATGAAAATAATTTACTATTTTTTTTGATGTTGTTTATAAAGAAAGTATTCTTATATTTAAATTAATTAAAAAAATCAACGTGCTAAATAGAGATATTTTAATGATTTTTAATACAATATTTATTTTTTTGAATATTGCATATATTTTAAATTCAATTAAATTATTAATTTAAATTATTTGATTAATCAGTATTTTTCAACCAACAAAAGATTGTTATTGAATTTGTATTTATTTTTATTGTTATGGCTTGTCACTGATTCTATTAGATTATTATTTCTTAGTATTTTAATATAACTTGTAGCGGTTTTTTTGTTAACTTCCAATTGTTTTTGAATGTTAATATTTCTAAAAATTTCATTTACAAAAAAGTTGTAAAGTGTTTTTTTAGTTATCCTTTACATCTTGTTTAACTTTTAATTCATCAATGATGTTAGGAATTGAAATATCATTTCCTAAGTTTTCATCTTGTGAAATAGGTTTTTGGATAAATATAGTTAA
>CAYVZF010000023.1:1996-5505 GCA_964456095.1 uncultured Erysipelotrichaceae bacterium | reverse complement strand
TATCATTTCCTAAGTTTTCATCTTGTGAAATAGGTTTTTGGATAAATATAGTTAATTTAGTCACATCAGGATTAAAATCATCAAATAGTTCAGGAGTAGGATAATTATTCTTTTTTGTAGCATTAAGAATTAATGCATATCCACTTCCAGCTCTTTCACCAATATTAACAAAAGAGAAGATATTTAGGATTGTTCTATTTCTTGCTTTTGATTCGCCACCTAATAGTATTTATTTAATGGCATAGCAAGTATATCAGGATTAGAAAATATAATTTTATCGTGATATTGTTTGATTACCAAACCTAATTCACCATAATAATCAGCATTAGATAGTGTATTACATAATGCTTCACGTATTGCTTTTTTCATAGGAGATGAATCATCACGAAAAATGCCAGTCATTTTAAATGGAACTGCAATGTCCTCAGTTAATTTAAAAGCAATTCTATAACAAAAATCGTATAGGTTTCCACTCCAATCACTATCAGTAAAAGTGATTCTAAATGACCATATTATATCATCACCTTGTAAATTTCTATGGTCTTGATAGTCCAAAAAGTAATTAGGATAAACATTAGTAATATTATAAAAGTTGCCAAACATTAATAAGCCTGCTTTGGTAGGTCTAATAATACCATTTTTATCCTTTTTAGCGGCTCCAATATGAATTAAAAAAATTTTCATTATCATCTTTAACAAATGGATGATCTTCTTTATGACATTGATTATAACCTGTTCGATATTTTGCTAAAGTATCTTGATTAATAACTGATAAATCCATGTCCTCAATAATATAACTATCACTTGATTGTTCATCTTGATCACGAAGCATAGCCTGTATTTCTATTTTACTGCAATGATAATCGCCTTCATGATTTCTTCGATAAGCAAATAATGGATTGTTATTAATATATACTGGTTTAAATGCATTATCAGCTTGAGGAACATTAATTACTATTATATAGTCATTTTTAATTTTTTTGATTTGAACATCTTTATCGGATAATAAATTAATGCTTACTTTAGATTGATTGTTAATTGTATCCCAAAAAGATTTCAATAATTTGTTAACTTGTTTTTCAGTTAATTCACAAGTATATAAAGTCTTATTATCATATTCTCCAACTCCTAATAAAATAATGCCAACATAAGAATTAGAAAAAGCACTATAAGTTTCCCATACAGAGTTAGGAATACCATTAATTGATTTTTTTACTTCAAGTTGATTATTCTCTTTAAACTTTTTAAATTCATTTAAATCAAACATTTAATATCCTCCTTGTACTTTTGTTTTTTTAATAGTTAAAAATTACATTAAATAAAAACTATTAACTTCCAAAATTAGACATATAGAAAGCATCTCCTACAAATATATAATTAAAAATTAATGAAAAAATTTTACTTTTTATTTCAAAATAATGTATATAAAGATAGATATCTTATTGCTTTTCTACAAAAATTTTTAAGATATTTATAAAAATAAAGCGTTTTTATCTATGATAAAAATTATTAATAATCTATAAAATTATTCTTATTTTTTAACTATAAAAATGCTTTTAAATTCTACATTTTTTTACATAAAATTACTTTTTTTTAAATTTTTTGCACCCTAAATCAGGTTTTTAAAAGTATTACTTTAACGTGAGATTAAAAAGGAGGTTATAAACGGTGAGTTTAGAAAAAGAACTTGATGAAGCACTTCATTCTTCTAAATTTGAAGTAATGGAAGTCTTTAGAAAGATTTATGAAGAATACTGTAAATTAATATATTATTTCATTCATAAATCTGTTAAATCAAAAGAAGATTGTGAGGATTTAACTAATGATGTATTCCTGAGTTTCTTTAACAGTGTAAATCAATTTGATACATCAAAAAGCTTAAAAGCATATTTATTTACATGCGCGAGTAATAAGGTGAAAGATTATTTTTCTAAAAAGAAAGATGATATTCAGTATGAAGATGATTTACTGAATAAAGAAAATAAAAGTGAAGGACTACATGCTATCTATAATGGCATACTTGATGAATTTGATATTGTAATTAATGAATTAGAAAGTAGTGTTATTATTTATCATGTACTATACGATTTCACTTTTAAAGAAATAGCACGTGGACTTAATATGTCTATTAATACTATCAAAAGTGCATATAAAAGAGGTATTAAGAAACTAAGAGAATACTATGAAGTTAGAGATAAAATATATAGGGAAAATAAACTATAAATGAGGTAAAAAAATGAAAAAGAAAGTTTTAAATTATTTATTAAGTCAACAAGACTGTAATTGTTCATTTGAGGATATAAAAGATAAAATAAATATGAATAATATTGTAATAAAAGAAAGAAAAAAATATAAATTATTTCCATCTTTTAAACTATTTAAACCAATATTTTTCTCTTTAGTATTTGTTTTATCAATATTATGTTCAAGTCAATTAACTTATTTAGTTTTAAGAGAAACTGGTAATATAGGTTTTGAAACTATTCGAGAGAATTATGATTATGATAATTACGATGACTTTTATGAAAAATATTTATCTTGTTATAGTTATTGTAATGATGAAAAAGAAATTAAAACAATAGATTTTGATTTAGGTGAAGATGTAAATTATACATATCAAATTAAATTAACCGCTAATTACAATTACAAACATAAATTAATAGATGTTCAATCTATTAGTTTGAATGCAAAAATAGAATTTGAGCAAGATAGTTATTATGTAATTTTTCAAAAATCAATTGATAATTATGATAATTTATATTGGAAAAAAAGTAATATGGATACACATAATCAATTAGATTTATATAAAAAAGATTGTAGTGATATACTAATTAGTTTATATGCATATGATGCTATTTCATCTAATCTATCTTTAATAAAAGACTATATATTAGAAGAAATAAAAAAATAGAAAGGGATGAAAAATGAGTTTAATAACGACTGCATTACTAGCTTTAACATCTTTAACTGGTTTTGCAACGAGTAATAAAGTAGATACAACTATCTATAACTTATCTAATGCTTGTACACTTGTTAATGAAGATTATTCTTTAGAAGTAAGTATGGAAAGTGGAAGTTTATCTATTAATAATAATGATGAAACACCTATATCAACTATGGGTGTAACAAATACATCTATAAGTGATTCATTAAATAATTTTACTGCAAGTAATTTAATGTACTATAATGATGTATATAATTTAAAAGGATATAATGCATATTTAGAAATAGTATTTGCTAATAAGTATGTATTATATGATAAAGTTAATAACTGCATTATTGAAACAGGATTAAAAGAAGATAATCCATATAAAGATTATAAAGACTGTTTCAAAGTATATGATAATGGTGGTTTTGGCTTTAAATATCTTACTTATATTAATGATGAATTCATTAATATTGAAACTTATAATAATGTAAGTTTTACTAACGTTAGTTCATCATTTTCTGATACAGATTTAGAAGCTGGTGATTATTATTCATTTGATATGTATGAATCAGGAACTAAA
>CAYVZF010000023.1:0-1896 GCA_964456095.1 uncultured Erysipelotrichaceae bacterium | reverse complement strand
ACAACTCCTTATGGAGGAATGAATTACTATACGCAATATAATTTGTTATATAATTATTTTAATGATAAGGGTATTAAAGTATCATTCAATACTTCTGAAGGTAATTGGGGTGACCAAATAACAAATAGAGCAATAACAATTATTAAAAATGCAATAAATAATAGTAGACCATGTATTGCAAATGGAACTAATCATTCAGTTGTTGCATTTGCTTATAGTGATGATTATGTTTATGTTGAAAGTGGAAATTCAAATTACGCAATGAAAACGCCTTGGGCAACGTTTAAAAAGAATACATATGTACCAAGTGCGATTGATATTATATATGAAGATGAACATGTATGTTCAAATGATTATTATTCATTAACCGCTCAAGTATATTTATGTCCATGTCATGGTTAAAATATGAAAACAGCATATAAAATAAGAACAGTAATATTAGAAGAAAATTCTTTTATTAGAAGCAAACTTAATAGCGTGTTTTATAAAGACAATCGATTTGAAATTGTTGCTATACTTGATAAATATTCTCAACTTGAAACTATAATGAAAAAACAAAAACCAGAGTTATTATTATTAAATGGTAATACATGTACCCAAGAATTAGACATTTTAAAAGAAGAAATTTTACAAAAATATGAAGACTTAAGAATTGATTCATTATATAGAGTTCTTGAAGAAAGATATTGTCGTTCTATTGTTGATTTTTCAAGTTTTTATAAGAGAATAGTGGAGGAACAATTAATTATGGATTCTAAAAAAAGTTATGATTTATTTGATGATCCTGAATATGATAAGTCAAGAAAAGAAGTATATAGAAGAAGATATTTCAGTAGGATAACTGACTTACTATTATTAATAGGAGTTCCTGCAAGTTTAATAGGATATAAATTTATACGTGATGCGATACTTTTGGCATTAGAAAGACCCAAACTATTATCAGGAATTACCAAGTGTATATATCCTGAAATAGCTAAAAAATATAGAACATCAGTTTCATGTGTAGAAAGATCCATTAGACATGCAATAAATCTAACATGGTCTAGAGGAAGAGTATATAAAATAAATGAATTATATAATATTGAAATACTCGATGAAAAAACTAAGCCCACAAATGGTGAATTAATATACATTATCGCAGATAAAGTAAAATTAGAAATGCTATTTGATTTATAAAATGGACTGTGAAGAACTTAATTTAATTATTAAGAACTTCACAGTTTTTATATAAAATTAATATGTAATTATACATTAAAGAATTATTATTTTAATTCTAATTAATTAATATTTACTTTAATAAATTATTAACATTAAAAATTGGTAGAAATAAAAAAAACAAAAGTATAAATATACAATTTAAATAGTTTTAAATGCAAAAATTACAATTAGTGTATAAAGTATACTTGAATATATCTTATAGAAGATTTAATAGAAGATAGTATTACAATTTGCATTATATAAATTTTAAAAGGTAATTCAAATGCATATATAGTTAGCATGATTAAATATTTAGAAGTTATATATATACAAAAACTATTAGAGAAAACAATAAATAGAGTTAATCATGATTGTTAAAAGTATATGTGTATTGAAAAAGGAGGTATTTTAAAAATGAATGAACGTAGTTATGAAACACTTCTATATAGTATTACTGCAAATGTTGTAGCAAAAATTATGGAGTTAAATGATTGGCCTGAAAACAAAGCATTAGAAAGATTTGTAGAATCAAAATTATATTCTTATCTAGAAAGAGAAGAAACAAAAGTATGGCATTATAGTGCTTTAATGCTTGCTCAACTTTTTAATGAAGAACGTGAAGGTAGATTGGTTTTACCCGAGGTATAAGTGTGGAAATACTAGAAATAAATGAGCATGACAAAAATAACTCACAAATGA
>CAYVZF010000022.1:0-18948 GCA_964456095.1 uncultured Erysipelotrichaceae bacterium | reverse complement strand
ACTGCTTCCGATGGTAAAACTTATCAGGTGGATTATTACAATCTAGATGTTATAATTTCTGTTGGCTATCGAGTGAAATCCAAGCGTGGTACACAGTTTCGGATTTGGGCAACTAACATTTTGAAAGAATACATGAAAAAAGGGTTTGTTCTCGACGATGATAGATTGAAAAATTTGGGTAGCGGCGGTTATTTTGAAGAGCTTTTGGAACGTATCCGTGACATTCGTGCGTCGGAAAAGGTTTTTTATCGTCAGGTATTAGAAATTTACTCTACTAGCATTGACTATGACCCTAATGCGGAAATTTCTATTCAGTTTTTCAAAAAGGTACAAAACAAGATCCATTATGTGTTTATGGTCAAACTACTGCTGAGGTGATCTATACAAGAGCAGATGCCGAAAAAGATTTTATGGGACTTACCTCCTTTTCAGGCAAACAGTCGACACTAAAAGAAGCCATGGTAGCCAAAAACTATCTCAGTGAAAAAGAACTTCGTGCTATGGAACAACTGGTATCTGGATTTTGCTAAACATCAGGCAGAACGTGAGCAGCCTATGACCATGAATGACTGGGCAGAGCATTTGGATCGCATTCTGATTATGAGTGGCGAGCAGCTTTTGTTGGGGAATGGCAGTGTTTCTCATAAGCAGTCAATCGACAAGGCTACCGATGAATACAGAAAATACAAGGCAAAAACCTTGAGCGAAGTGGAAAATGACTACCTGAACTCCATAAAAATGCTGGAACAAAAAACGGAGAAAAAATAATGTGGTGTTCGTTAATGTCAAATATCATGTCTCATAGAAAATGTTTTAATATTTAATAATTAAAAAGATCTTATTACTTTTACAATTAAGATAATTAATAAGTAGTAAGATCTTTTAATTTAATATATTCTATTAATTCATTAGACAAGCTAATTATTTGCTTTATTTATTCTTTCTTATTCATTAAGTGGTCCTAATATATTTAATAAATAATCTAAATATTCATATGGTTTTAAATTATTTTCCACTATATTCTAACAGTGAATATAATCCAAATGATACTTCTGCTTCCTTAATCGTATTTGCAAATAGCCAATTCTTCCTAGTGAAGATTGTAGTAAACATTTATCATATTCATCTTGTATGTATTCAAAAAGATTATTGCATCTTTGTAATGAGAGATTTTTTCATTTATCTTTTCATAATAATTCTCCATATAATCTATATTTAAATTATAAGTAAAATTATTGTTTATTTTTAGAAAACTAAATATTTGATATATACCAAACTTCTATTTAAATGCTTTGTAAATTCTTTGTGATTTCAATAAAAAATTCTTTGCTCCAAAGATCTAATTTAGAGGAATCTTTAATAAAAGGTAAAACATCTTCTTTTGCTTGCTTAATGTTCAAATTCTCAAATCTTTCATTAAGCAATGATTTTAATTTGTCGATAGTTAAATCATAATCTTCACTAATAAAGTGTGATTGAACTAATTTGTTTTTTAAGTATGCTAGATTAACTTTTGTACCAATTGATAAGAAGAAAATATAATCGTAAAAATCTCTACCTTTAACTCTTGACCTCCAGTTTCTACAAAGACAAGCATGAATTTTACCTGCAAATAAGGATTCTTTATCATAAAGTCTAATTTGATAAGGAGATGGTAGTAAACCAAATTTTGTTTCAAAAGTTGCACCAGTTGTTGGGTTTATATCAACTTCAAACTTGATTTTTATAAGTTCATCACTATTTATATTATTTAAATCATTTCCTTCATAGAAAGTCATTATATGCTCTTTTGTATTACCTTTTAAAAATGCGGATTTAATATTTGAATCTAGCTTTTTTTCTTTTACTAAAACAACAAAATTTAATCCTAAAGACTTTGTCTCATTTTCAATATATGGGAAGAATTTAGTTAAATCAAAGTTTGGATTTTGTGTAACTAAAGAAAAATCTAAATCTTCACTAAATCTATCAAGTTTATAAAATATTCTAAGTGCTGTTCCACCATAGAAAGCAGCACTTTTAAAAAAACCACCACGAGAAAGTGCACAA
This sequence comes from uncultured Erysipelotrichaceae bacterium, assembly GCA_964456095.1. Classification (GTDB taxonomy): domain Bacteria; phylum Bacillota_I; class Bacilli_A; order RFN20; family CAG-449; genus CANRPC01. Next base: position 16,899 of record CAYVZF010000022.1, on the reverse strand, counting down.
AGAACAATTTCTTGAACAACTTCCTTAATTGCGTTTCTTTTATCTTGTATTGTATTAATTTCATATTTATCTAACATTTGACTTAAAATTTGTTGCATTTTATTTTTCTCCTTTAATTAATTTTGAAAGAAGATTTAGATTTGTTGAATTGTAAAGTGGAATAATTTTCAAAATATCATGTTTATTTAGTTTATGAAATTCATATTCATCAATTCTTAGATCTTCAAATAAAAGTATTTTTAGTTCTTTAATATTTTTAACTGGTGTAATTGTATAAAGTTTATCGCAAAGAGCTTTTTCTGGTGTTGCAATTTGATAAACATAATCACCATCGATTTTTATAATTACCCCATAACTAAATACATTACTTGGAACATCTCTATAATAATAAGTTCCAAACTTATTTTTATAGGTTTTTATTCTTCTTTTCTTAAATGTTGCGCAGGTGAAAGTATGAACTGCTTCAGGTATTAAACCATATTTAGCTAATGCATAATCAAAAGAAAGATAGGATGGTCCATATATAAATTGTGCAAGTTTTAAGCCATCTACATCAGGATTTGTTTCATAAAGGCCTTTAACAAGTTGAAATAACTTTCCTTGTTTAATATCTCTATTAATTTTAGTTATAGGATTAGAATAATTAATATATTTTTCCTTAAGTTGTTGAGTTGTAACTACCATAATATTTTCTCCAGATAATACTATTTTATGATATTATTTGGAGAAAATCAAACAATTAAAAAACATTATAATATTTTTATTAAATGCTCAAAATAAAAAATAGTCCAATTAATAGACTATTTTAACAAATATATTTAATCAAAATATACTCGTTGAATATTGTACTGTAATAATATGTACCTCTTTTTTATCACTTATGACTTTATAGATAATAATATAGTTCTATATAATTAATTGACGCTAAATATAATTTGCATATATTCCATTTTGTCTAAAAGAATCCCTTTTTGGAAAAAGTTCTAAACTAAAAATAGCTTCTTCTAAGATGTCTATTATTTTATTTGCAGTTATTGGTTCTTGTATGCTATATGCAATATAACTATAAATTTTATCTAAATCTTGGCAAGCATTAGGATAAAGCTTAACTAAGTATTTATCCAAAATGTTTCCTCCTTAAAGATGTTAAATATTCGTTTGCATCTAAAAGTGTATTATTATTTTTAAATTCAGCATCATTTATAGCTTTGTCAATTTTTGTGGTTTATAATAACTTTTCGTATGCTTCAATACTCATAATTACTAAGTCGACATACCCATTCTTAGTAATAAATAATGGTTCATTTTTTTGATGACATATTTCTGAAATTTCTGTTGTATTTCGTAAATCTGTAATAGATCTTATTTGAGACATAGTATAATTTCCCTTTCTTGTTAATTATTATTACATAATTATGAACAATATCAATGCTTATAATACAAAATTTATAATTATAATTAACTAATTTATTCTTAATTAATGCAATTTTATTATTTTATCATTTTAGATTTTGATACTGATTATATAATTGAAAAATTCGTATTATATAATCACAATGTGATGACAATATGTACATAGATTTGTATGATTAGCATATAATATAAATATGGAGGCATTTTTATGGAAAGTTCAAATTTAAATATTCGTATAGATAGAAATATTAAAATAGAAGCAGAAAGGATTTTTGAAGAAATTGGCATGAATATGACTACTGCTATAAATATTTTTCTTCGACAAACTATTCGACAAAATGGTATTCCATTTGAACTAAAAATAAATATTCCTAATGATACAACTATAGTCGCGATTGAAGAGGGAAGAAAATTAGCATATGATAAATCCGTTAAAGGTTATAATAGCATTAATGATTTAAATAAGTTAACAAAAGAACAATAATCATTTTTAAATGGGAATTACATTTTAAATAAAAAGTAACCTCTAAGGAGAATAGTTATTTTCATTATCTTTAATAAAAATATATATCCTAATTGGTTACTTTTAATTTAGTATTATTATTGTTTTATTTTAATTTGTTAACAATTATTTTAACCAAGTTATTTTTCTTTCAGTACCATTTTTAATTCTTTTCATATTACCAATATGTCTAATATTTACTAGTACACCTAATAAAAATAATAATAAAGATAACCATGGATTATAATACATACCCCAAAATTGTAAATATTTAAAGAAAGGTATAAATACAAGTAAAAAAGCAAGTGATGAAGCAATAATCGAACTTAATGAAACCATTTTAGATGATTTTAAAACAATAAAATAAATTAAACCAACAGCATTTAGAAGACCAAAATTAATCGCACCTAATATACCAAAAAAGCATGAAACTGCTTTTCCACCTTTAAATTTAGCAAAAATAGGGAAAGTATGACCAATTGCAGAAGAAAAACCTGTTATATATGCATAATATGTTGGATCCATAAATAATGAATATTCTTTATTTATTAATCTTGTTACAAAAAGAATAATCCAAATAGATAAAATTGACTTTGATGAATCTAAAACAATAGTTAAAAAACCAAATCTTTTACCGAATGTTCTTCCAACATTTGTTGCGCCAGAATTACATGATCCATAATCTCTTGGATCTTTTTTAAATATTAATTTTCCTAATATTACACCGAATGGAATACTTCCACATAAGTAGCCGAATATTATTGAAATAATGATAAATATAATAGAAATTTGTATGTTCATAAACTTCTCCCGTACTAAAATAATATACAATAATTTTATAGATTTAGAAATAAAAAAATGTTAATATAGTCATGTATTTGGTATTTTAACAATACTCTAAAGGAGAATTGATATATTATATGACAAAAAAGAATGATTATAATGCTTCCGATTTAAGCATTTTAAAAGGATTAGAACCTGTAAGAAAACGTCCGGGTATGTATATTGGCTCAACTGACTGGAGAGGAACTCATCATTTAGTTTGGGAAATTATTGATAATTCTATCGATGAAGCTCTTGCGGGCTTTGGTAAAAAAATTGTAGTAACCATTCATAAAGATGGTTCATTAAGTGTTCTTGATGAAGGTCGTGGAATTCCATGCGATTATAACGAAAAAGAGAAAAAAGATGGTCTTGATATAGTATTCTGTACATTACATGGTGGCGGTAAATTTACAGGTGATGTATATAAATCTGCGGCAGGACTTCATGGCGTTGGTGCTGCGTGTGCTAATGCGTTATCAAAATGGATTGATATTACAATTTATAAAAATGGAAAAGAACATCATTGTCGTTATGAAAATGGTGGAAGAAAAAAGATTGGTATTGATATAGTTGGTGATACTACTCGTCATGGTTCACTTGTTAGATTCTTACCTTCTAAAGATGTTTTAGAAGATATTGTATTTAGATTCGATGTAATTGCAGATCATTTAAATAATTCTGCTTGTCAATGTCCAAAAGTTAGATTTGTTTTAATAGATGAAAGAGATAATAATAAACAAGAATTTTATTATGAAAAAGGTATTTCAGAATATCTTGAAAATAAGAATAATGGAATGAAAAAGATTCATCCTGTCGTTTATTATTCTGACGAAAATAATGATATTAAAGCTGAATTTTGTTTTCAATTTTTAAGTGATAATTATGATGAAAGAATTTTTTCTTTTGCTAACTCAGTTTTTACTCCTCTTGAAGGTAGTCATGTTCGTGGATTAAGAAGTGGTATAACTAAAGCGTTTAATGATTATGCTTCAAAAAATTCTATTATAAAAGGTAAAGAGAAACTTGATGGTGCAGATATTAGAGAAGGTCTTTCAGTTGTTGTATCTGTTAAAATTCCTGAAAATAAAATTCAATTCGAAGGTCAAACAAAAGAAAAATTAGGTACACCTGAAGCTGCTTTTGTAGTGGAAAATTTAGTATATGAAAAACTATATTATTATCTAGTTGAAAATAAAGAAGTAGCTAAGAAAATTATTAATAAAATATTAGATGCTAAAAAAGCACGTGACGCTGCTAGATCAGCACGTGATGATATAAGAAATAAAGTTAAACCAACTAACGAAAAAACAACTTTATTATTATCAGGAAAATTAGTACCACCTCAATCAAAAGAATATTCTAAATGTGAATTATTTATTGTTGAGGGTGATTCAGCAGGTGGAAGTGCTAAAAAATGTAGAGATAGAAAATATCAAGGACTTTTACCACTTAGAGGAAAACCAAAAAATATTAATGGCGAATCTGATGCTACCGTTATGAAAAATGAAGAATTATCTACGTTAACTTATACAATAGGTACAGGTTTAGGAAAAGATTTTAATATTCGTGATTTAAGATACGGTAAGATTATTATTATGACCGATGCTGATACAGATGGATCACATATTCAAAATTTATTAATTAATTTCTTTTATTTAAAAATGAAACCATTAATTGAAAAAGGTTATATTTATCTTGCATGTCCACCACTTTATAGAGTTCATAAAATGGTTGGTAGAAAAACATTTGAAGAATTTTGTTGGACTGATAATGATGTAATTGAAGCAAAAAAGAAATTAGGCGCTAATTGTGAGATATCACGATATAAAGGTCTTGGTGAAATGGATGCAGATCAATTATGGAAAACAACGATGGATCCAACTACTCGTAAATTAATTAGATTAACTATGAAAGATGATGTTTTAGCGGGTGAAATGGTAGAAAAATTCATGGGTAAAGATCCTGAACCAAGAGCAAAATGGATTGATGAGAATATTGATTTTACAGATAAATCAGATTTCTTATCATTAAAAGGAGGTAAATAATTATGGCAAAGAAAAAAGTCGAACAAGTTATAACAACTCCTGAAAATATAGAAGAATCAGTCGTTGAAGAAGTGATGTCTTCATGCTTTGGTAGGTATTCAAAATATATTCTTCAAGAAAGAGCGGTTCCAGATGTAAGAGATGGATTAAAACCAGTTCAAAGAAGAATAATTTATACTATGTATTTAGAAGGTAATACTTCTAATAAACCTACAAGAAAATGTGCACGTACTGTTGGTGCTGTTATCGGTAGATTCCATCCTCATGGAGATACATCTGTTTATGAAGCGATGGTTAGATTATCACAAGATTGGAAAATGCGTGTACCACTTATCGATTTCCAAGGTAATAATGGTTCAATTGATGGTGATGGAGCTGCTGCTTATCGTTATACAGAGGCTCGTCTAGCGGAGATAACCGATCAATTAGTTCTTGATTTAAATAAAAAGACTGTTGATATGGAATTAAATTTTGATGATCAAGAATTAGAACCTACAGTATTACCTTCAAGATTTCCTAATTTACTTGTAAATGGATCTTCAGGTATTGCTATGGGTGCCGCGACAGATATACCACCACATAATTTAGGTGAAATAATTGATGCAGTTAATTATAGAATTCACCATAAGAACTGTAAAACTGAAGATTTATTAAAGTTTGTTCAAGGACCAGATTTTCCTACAGGAGGTATTATTTTAAATAAAAAAGATATACCTTCAATTTATGAAAACGGAAAAGGTTTAATTAAATTAATGTGTAAATCTTTTATTAGAGAAGGAAAAGATTTTAATCAAATAGTCATTTCTGAAATACCATATGGTGTAAATAAATCTGTATTAGTTAAAGAAATTGATAATTGTAGATTCACTAATTCATTAACCGCGGTTAGTGAAGTAAGAGATGAAACAGATAAAAATGGATTATCTATTGTTATTGATGTAAAAAAAGATGCAGATGCTGAAAACATTCGTAAATTTATTATTTCTAAAGGTGTATTAACTGAATCTATCAAGTTCAATATGCTTGTTATCGATCATTTTAGACCAAAAACAATTGGATTACTAAAAGCAATTGATTGTTATATTGAACATCAAATCGATGTGATAACAAGACGTAGCAATTTTGATTTAGCGAAAATGAAAACTAGACTTCATATTGTTGATGGCTTAATTAAAATGGTATCCATTTTAGATCAAGTTATTGCAACGATTAGAAGTGCAAAAGATAAAGCAGATTCAAAAGAAAAATTAATTGAAAAATTTGAATTCACACCAGAACAAGCAGAAGCGATATTAAATATTCAATTATATAGATTATCTAATACTGACGTTACTGCATTAATAAAAGAAGCTGATGAATTAAGAAATAATATTAAATATTTAGAAGAACTTATCGCCTCACCTACTAAAATGAATAATTTAATCAGTAAAGATTTAACTGCGATTAAAGATAAATTTAATGATGAAAGAAGAACTTCATTTCAAGATGAAGAAATCGATTTAGCGGTAGATAAACGTGCATTAATTACTAAAGAAGAAACAATGGTAGTTTTTACACGTGATGGATATTTTAAACGTTGTCAAATGCGTTCATATTTATCAAGTAATGGAGCAAATCCTGGAATTAAAGATGGTGATGTAATTAAAGGAATAGTTAAATGTTATACAACAGATTACATTATTGCATTTACTTCTTTAGGTAATTATTTATTCTTACCTGTATATAAATTATTTGATAATAAATGGAAAGATGAAGGAAAACACATTAATGAAATAGGTTCAATTGCAAGTAATGAAAAGATTGTATCTGGAATAGTAGTATCTGATTTTAAAGAAGGTATTAATGTTGTAATGATTTCAAGACTTGGACAAATTAAACGTTCTTCATTAAAAGACTTTGAAGTTACAAGATATTCTAAACCGATTAAATGCTTTAAATTAGCAAGTAATGATTATATTATAGATGCTTCATTTACTTCTGGTAACCATGATGTTTTACTTGTAAATACTGCAGGTGATGCTTCATTATTTAATGAAAACGAAATACCTCTTGTTTCATTACGTGCTGGTGGAGTCAAAGCAATGACATCAACAAAAGATAAAGCTGAAGTAGCGGGTATGATTTTATATCCTCAAGGAGAATATTCTAAAGTTGCGATATTAAGTAATAATCACGCTAGTAGGATAGTAGATATAAAAAATATTATTCGTACAGCACGTTTAGGAATGAAAACTCAATTGTTCAAGACATTTAAGAGTGATCCTCAACAAGTCGCATGTATTCTTCAAGTACCAAAAGGTGAAAAAACATTTAAAATGACTGCATTATTAAAGAATTCATCAACTATAGAAGTTGAATTCCAAGATACAAAAGCGACACCATTTGATTCATATTTAAAAAAGAATCTCAATATCGATTTGCCTTTCCCAATAATAGATTGTTACAAATATATTGTACCTGTTGTTGATGATAATGTAAAAGTAGTTTCTGCAGTTAAAAAAGCTGTTAAAGTTAAAGTAGAAAAACCTGAAATTGAGCAATTATCATTATTCGATTATTTCGATGATGATGACGCATTTGTTTCAAGAAAAAAATAGATAATTAGGATACAATTTAGTTTGTATCCTTTTTTGAAAAAATTATTTATAGGAGTTTTATGAAAAAAAGTATTTTATTATTTTTATCATTATTTTTAACATCATGTTTAAATACAAATGATGAAATACCATATTATGAAGATAAAACATTTGATTCATATTCAATTTTAGAATATGGAAAATTTAATGATGCTTATTTTTTAAATAGTATGGGTGAACAAAATATTTTAGTAGTACCTATATTATTTAGTGATTGCTCATTAAATAATGATGAAATAATTAAAATGAAAGATGATATTGAAGTATCTTTTTTTAGTAATACTTCTAATTCATATGAATCTGTTTCTTCTTATTATTATAAATCAAGTTATGGTAAATTAATGATTTCAGGAGAAGTTTTAGATCCAGTACATATAGATAAAACTGCAGAAGAAATTGCAAATTTAAAATATGATGATTTCATTTATAATGGTATAAATAAAGATTATTATCATACATCATATTATCCGATTAATTATGCTTTTAATGAAATTAAAAATATTATTGATATTAATAAATATGATAAGAATAATGATGGATATATTGATTCAATTTGGTTTATATATGGCGAAGAAACATATGCTGAATACTGTTATAAAAAATCGATATTATATGATAATGAGCAATATGATTTAATATCTAATTTATTATGGAATTATACTTATTTTTATTATAATGAAGATGAAGATATTTCGATTAATACATATGCATTTGGCTCTTATAAATCAATGCTTAATAAAAATGATGCACATGTTTTAATACATGAAACTGGTCATATGTTAGGACTTTCAGATTATTATAATTATAACATTAATAAAGTTGACACTGCTTTAAATAAAATAGATCATACTATGCCACTTGGTGGACTTGATATGATGGATTTAAATATAGGTGATCATAATTGTTATTCTAAACTATTATTAAATTGGATTAATCCGAAAGTTGTAAATAGTAGTTTTAATTATTCATTAAAAACTAGTTCTTTATATGATGATGCATTATTAATACCTATTTCAAAATTTAATAATAGTCCATTTGCTAAATATTTATTAATTGAATATTATACGCCAAAAAATCTTAATGAGTATGATTCAATATATCACTATAAATCTAATAATAGTTATCCATTAATGTTTCAAGAAAATGGTATAAAAATATATTTAGTAGATTCTAGATTAGGTTATAAAAAGAATTCAAATATTTATTATATTGATGATTTTTCATCTATTAACGATTTAAAGTATTTTAATTATGTTTATTCAAATACTCCAACAAAGAGTCTATATTATTCTATTTCTCCATCAGATGCATATAATAATAGATTAATTACTTTATTATCAAGAACAGGTAAAAATACATTTTATTCTTATAATAATACGTATAGATTTGCTAGAAATACTGATTTATTTAAAGAAAATGATGTTTTTGAATATACTTTTAAAGAAGATAAATATAAAATTAAGATTGTGTTTTCATCATTTAAAGATGATACTGCAGATTTAAATATTGAGGTGAACAAAATATGAAGTTTAAAAAAATAATGTCTATTCCGATACTTTCATTATTACTTTCTTCTTGTAATATAATCGATAGTATAAATTCTATTTTTAATATTAAAAATGAAATCAATTTTTCTACTTATAGAAAATCATTATATTATAGTGATTTACCTTCTTTAGGAAATGATGAAATTTTAGTTATTCCTGTTGTTTTTTCTGATTGCAGATTAACAGATGAAGAATTAATAAAAGAGCACGAAAATATTGAAAAAACTTTTTTTGGAAATAGTGAAGATACTTATTGGGAATCATTAAGTTCTTATTATAAAAAATCAAGTTATAATAAATTAAATATTTCTGGTAAAGTTAGTGATTATTTTTATTATGATAAAACTGTTTTAGAAGCTAATGCTGTTTATTATGAATCAGATGTTGAACCTACATATAATATATTAGAAGCAGCTTTAGTTTGGTATGAAGAAAATAATGATGATATTAATAGATTTGATACTGATAATGACAATAGAATTGATTCTGTTTGGCTCATTTACATGGAAGAATATAATGCTAAATACTTTAATTACAATCCTTCAAGTATGAATGAAGAATATTTAAGTGAATTTTTATGGGCATATACTTATTGGTATATAAAAGATTGGAAATATGATTTTATTAGACCATATTCATATGCTTGGGCAAGTTATAGTTTTTTACATGATGGTGATGAAAATGGAACTGATGCGCATACAATAATTCATGAAACTGGTCACTTATTCGGTTTAGAAGATTATTATAATTATGATTATACAACATCGATTCTAGGCGATAGGACAAAACCTTGTGGATCACTTGATATGATGGATAACAATATATTAGATCATAATGCATATACTAAATATTTATTAAATTGGATAAGTCCTATAGAAGTTAAAGAAGATGGAATATATGAAATATCTTCTTTCCAAGAAAATGGTGATTCATTAATTATTAGAGTTAATGATAATAATACACCATTTGATGAATATTTAATAATTGAATATTACACACCAACAGGATTAAATGAATTAGATTCATATAATAGATACGATGAACAAACGCCATATGGATTTACTGAAAATGGTTTTAAAATCTATCATGTTGATTCTAGATTAGGTAAATTTAAATTTGAAAATAATAGTATAGATTTTATCGATTATTATACAGATTTTTCTTCATTTTATAGTGATTTAAGAACGAATTATTTTCAAATAGTACATTCTAACACTCCTTCTAAATCGAAAGTAAAAAATAAAAATATTCGTTTAATATCTTTGCTTTCACCACTTGGAAAGAGTAGATTATATTTTTCTGGAAATTATAATGTACACGCTGAAAATAAAGATTTATTCCAAAAAGGAGATAAATGTGATTCATTTACTTTCAATTCCGTTTCAACAAATAATATTTCAATAGAAATTATTGAAAGTAATGAAAATGGTGGATCAATTTTAATTACCGGAATTTCAAATAATTAAATCATTAAATACTTCTATTTACTTTAATTTTTAAGATTTATAGAAGTATTTTTTTTAGTTCAATAACAATTTTATTATATTAGCAATTTTTTTTAATTTTTTCCAATGATTTTAAATGTTTAATTGTTTATTTAATGTAATAATTTGTTTTACGAGAGGTAATTACTATGGAAAAAAAATTAGAAACTATTGTTAATCACTGTGGAGTATATGGATTTATATTTCCAGGATCTCAAATTTATGGCGGCTTAGCTAATTCTTGGGATTATGGTCCACTTGGTGTTTTATTAAAAAATAATGTAAAAGCAGCTTGGTGGAAAAAATTTGTTCAAGAACAATCAATGAATGTAGGTTTAGATCCCGCGATTATAATGAATACACGTGTTTGGGAAGCAACAGGTCATATTGCATCATTTTCAGATCCTTTAATGGATTGTAAAAGTTGTAAAACACGTCATAGAGCGGATGATTTAATCGAATCTCAATGTCATATTGAAGTTGGTAATATGTCAAATGCTGAAATGATGGATTTTATTAAAGAACATAATGTTAAGTGTCCTAACTGTGGATCTACTAATTTTACTGATATACGTAAGTTTAATTGCATGTTTAAAACTCATATCGGTGTTAATGAAGAAGATCCTAAAAGTGAAGTATATTTAAGACCAGAAACTGCACAAGGAATATTTGTTAATTTTAATAATGTTCAAAGATCTTTAAGAAAAAAACTACCATTTGGTATATGTGATATCGGTAAATCATTTAGAAATGAAATTACTCCAGGTAATTTTGTATTTAGAACTAGAGAATTTGAACAAATGGAAATGGAATTTTTCTGTAAGCCTGGTGAAGATTTAACATGGTTTAATTATTGGAAAGATTACTGCTTTAATTTCTTATTAGATTTAGGTATTAATAAGGATAATTTAAGATTTAGAGATCATGATCAAGCAGTTCTTGCTTTTTATTCTAAAGCAACGACTGATATCGAATATTTATTCCCATTTGGTTGGGGTGAATTATGGGGTATCGCTGATAGAACCGACTATGATTTAAATAGACATATGGAATATTCTAAAGAAAATCTAACATATTTAGATCCTTACACTAATGAAAGATATGTTCCATACTGTGTTGAACCTGCACTTGGATGTGATAGATTAACTTTAGTTGCTTTATGTGATGCATATGAAGAGCAAGCTTTAGAAAAAGATACTCGTGTAGTTTTACACTTACATCCTTTTTTGGCGCCTTATAAAGCATGTATCTTACCACTTTCAAAACAACTAAATGAAAAAGCAAAAGAAGTATTTACATTATTATCTAAAACATTTTCTGTTACATATGACGAAACTGGATCAATTGGAAAAAGATATAGAAGACAAGACGCTATCGGAACACCTTATTGTATTACAATAGATTTTGATACTATCAATGATGAATCAGTAACAATTAGAGATAGAGATACTATGGAACAAATTAGGATTAAAATCTCTGATTTAAAAAATTATATTATGGAGAAAGTTGAATTCTAATAATGATTACTAAAGAAATAATTGATGAAATTAGATCACGTTCTGATATTGTTGAAGTAATTAATTCATATATTCCTGTTATTAAAAACGGAAATAGTTATAAAGCGATATGCCCTTTTCATAATGATAAAAATCCATCATTAAGCATATCTAAATCAAAACAAATATTTAAGTGTTTCTCATGTGGGAAATCGGGAAATGTATTTGGCTTTGTTTCTGATTATGAACATATTGATTATAAAGAAGCAATAAAAAAAGTTGCAAAACTAGTTAATTACGATGTTCCTGAACTTCATGAAAAGAAAGTTTATGACAAAAATGCATATTTAGTTAAAGCTTTAAATGATGTATGTGATTTTTATAATCTAGTAATTAAATCTAATGGAGGATCTATTGCTAAAGAGTATTTTGATTCAAGAAATATTGATGATAAAATGTGTGATTATTTTAAGTTAGGATATTCACCACTTGATTCAAATATGTTAATTAAAGCAATGAATTTGAAAGGACATGAAGTTACTACTTTAGATAAAATAGGTGTAACTTCAAGAAGAAAAAATGATATTATTGATAGATTTAATGGAAGAGTAATGTTTCCTATATTTGATATAAATGGTTCTTGTAAAGGATTTTCCGCTAGAAGGATAAAAGATAGTGATGAAGCTAAATATATAAATTCGCCAACTAGTGAAGTGTTTAATAAGTCTCAATCATTATATAATATTAATAATGCTATAAAAGAAGCTAGATTAGTTAATTATTGTTATATTGTAGAGGGTTTTATGGATGTATTTGCTTTATATAAAGTTGGAATTAAATCATCTGTTGCAATTATGGGAACTGCATTTACAAAAGATCATGCTTCGATATTAAGAAGATTAGGTGTAGAATTAAGAATAATGCTTGATGGTGATAAACCGGGAAGACATGCTTCAATGTTAATATGTAAAATATTAGATGAAGAAAAAATTCCATATAAAGTAGTTGATTATAAAGATCAAATTCTTGATCCTGATGAAGTTTTAAATAGATTAGGGAAAGATAGTTTAATTAAATTAGCGAATCAACTTATAACCGGGAATGATTATTTACTTGATTATTTTAAAAAAGAATATGATTTAAATACCATAGATGGAAAGAAAATGTTTCTAGCAAATCTTGCACCAAGATGTTATTTATTCGAAACAAATTTAGAAAAAGAAGAATTTGCGAAAATATTAGCCAAATTAACTTCAGCTAGTTTGAATTCAATTAAAGAATTTGCTCGTAGATTTAAAAATGAAAAGCTTGTTAGTAATAATGTTATTGATATTCCTGTAATTACAAATGTAAAAAAGAAGAAGAATAGACTTCAAAAGTCTGAAATTGAAATATTATATCAAATATTAAATAATGAAGATGCAATTAAAGATTATTTAGAAATTAAAAATGCAAGTTTTTCAGATGATATATATGGAACAATATTTAATTATATATTAGATTTTTATGAAACTTATAAATATATATCAGTCGCAGAATTATGTGATGAATTAAGCTTATCTAATATAAGTAAAGAGATTATTGATGAAATTATATCTATTTCAACTGAAGAATCTCATCCTTTATATGATAAAGAAATTATATTAGATGCGATTAAATTTGTTAATTTAGAAATTAAAAAACAAGAAATTGAAAAAATTAAAATGCGTATAGATAAAGAAAATGATCCATTAAAAAAAGCTCAATTACTTAAAGAATTAGCAAATAAAAATAAATTGAATTAGGAGGTAAAAAAATGGGAAGAAAGAAGAAAGTAATCGAAGAAGAAATCGTAGAAACAAATGATTTTTACGATGAAGACGAAGATGAAGAAGATGAAAATGATGGTATTTATATGGACGCACCGATTGATACAATCGATGATAAAGATGAAATCGAATCATTAGATTCAATTAAAAAAAGATTAGAAAAAATTGGTAAACAACAAAAGTATTTATCACAAGAAGAAATTTTAGAAGCTGTTGAACACTTAGATTTAACAGATGATGATTTAGATTCATTAATAACTTATTTTAAATCTAAAAATATTGAAATTATTTCAGAAAGTGGCGATGAAGATTTAGATTCAATTGATATTTCTGATGAAGAATTAGCTAAAATGAATCAAGATAATGTTGATGATTTTTTAGATGAAGAAGCTTTTGATTCTGAAAATATTCAAGAAGATATTGGTGTTAATATTGATACTGATATAGATTTGCTTCAATCTGATTCTATAAAAATTAATGACCCAGTTAAAATGTATTTAAAACAAATTGGTTGTTATAAACTATTAACATCACAAGAAGAAATTGAACTTGCTAAACGTATTGTTGATGGTGATATGGAAGCAAAAAATGAATTAACACAAGCTAATTTACGTTTAGTTGTTTCTATTGCGAAACATTATGTTGGTCGTGGTATGTTATTTTTAGATTTAATCCAAGAAGGTAATTTGGGATTAATTAAAGCTGTTGAGAAGTTTGATTATACTAAAGGTTTTAAATTCTCTACATATGCTACATGGTGGATTAAACAAGCAATCACTAGAGCTATCGCGGATCAAGCAAGAACAATAAGAATTCCTGTACATATGGTTGAAACTATTAATAAAATAACACGTGTTCAAAGAACATTAGTACAAGAATTAGGTAGAGAACCTACCGCTGTTGAGATTTCAAAAAAAATGGATGGCGCTTTAACACCCGAAAGAATTAGAGAAATTCAAAAAATCGCATTAGATCCTATTTCACTTGAAACACCTATCGGAGAAGAAGATGATTCTCATCTTGGAGATTTTATTGAAGATAAAGAGGCATTATCTCCGAATGATTATACAACTAAATCTTTATTAAAAGATGAATTATATGCAGTTATGAAAGATTTAACTGATAGAGAAGAACGTGTTTTAAGATTAAGATATGGTTTAGATGATGGAAGACCTCGTACATTAGAAGAAGTTGGTAAAGAATTTGGTGTTACTAGAGAAAGAATTAGACAAATTGAAGCAAAAGCTATTAGAAAGTTGCGTCATCCAACTCGTTCTAAACGTTTTGGTGATTATAGAGAACAATGAGTTTATCATATCGACTTAAATTAGTAACTGAATTTGTTCCTGTTGATGCTTCTTATGTTGCAGATATAGGCGCGGATCATGGACTAGTTTGTTTAGAATTATTAAAAAGTCATAAAGATATTAAATTATTTGCTAGTGATAATAAAATAGGTCCATATAATAGATTAAAAGATAATTTATCAAATCATAGTAATATTATATTATCTTTATCTGATGGATTAGATGATTTACCAAATGATGTTGATACATTAATAATTTCTGGTATGGGTGGTAAATTAATTGTTTCAATATTAAAAAAAGGTATAAAGCATTTAAATCATATTAATTATTTAATTTTATCTCCACATAATGATTCAAGTGAGGTAAGAAGATTTTTATATGATAATGGTTATGTAATAGAAAAAGAAGAATTTTTAAAAGATTCATCGATTTATTATTCAATTATTCTTTTTAAAAAAGGATATGGAACATTATCGCATTTAGATGAATATTATGGTCCGATTATTCGTAAAACAAAGAATGAATCGTTTAAGGAGTATATAAATAAAGAAATTAATCGAAATAAAAAGTTATTATCATTAGTAAATGATGTAAAAAGATTGAATGAAATTGAAAATCTTTTAAAGGAGCTTGAAAATATATGATTTCATTAAAAAAATTAAAAAGAAGAATTTATAAACTTTATCCATTAAGTATTGCTAAAAAAAATTATGATTTTGCAGGAACTATGGTTTCTACAAATAAAGAAAATATTAATAATATTGTTATATGCTTAGATTTAGATGAAGAGGTTTTAGAAAAATGTTTAGATTTTAAACCTGATTTAATTATTACGCATCATCCTTTTTTATATGGTAAATCTAAGAAAAAAGTTTTAAATGAATCAGAGATTAAGCAAAGAGTTTTTAATAAGTTAAAAGAATTAAATATAGGAGTTATATCACTTCATACAAATTTTGATGAAGCTAATAATGGAATGAATGATATTTTAGCTTCCAAACTTAAATTAAAACATGTATATGCTCCTTCAACTTGCCCTATTATGAGAATTGGATATTTAAAAGTACCATTAGAAGCTAATAATTTTGCATATTATGTAAAAGAAAAACTTAACGTTAATTATGCAGGATTAACAAAGTATGGTAAAGATATTATTACAAAAGTTGCTATTATTGGTGGAGGTGGTTCTTCATATTACAAATATGCTCTAGATGAAGAAACTGATATTTATATATCAGGTGATGCTCCTCATCATATTAGGAGAGATATTATTTCATATAATTTTAATTACCTTGATATTCCTCATGAAGTTGAAAGAGTATTTATTCCACATATGAAAGATATTTTATTAAATATTGATGATTCATTAAATATTCTTTTAATTGATCATGAAGTAGAACAAAAAATATTTTAATATTAATTAGGCAAATTATAGGTTATTACTTATATTTGCTTTTTTTATTAGTTATAAAGTTTTATTAATATTTTGTTATTTTAAGTTATAAAACATTGATTTTCATATATAAAATTTAATAATTTTATAAAAAATTTTATTTTTTGGTTATTTTTTTCTTGCATTAATAATATAAATGAAGTACTTTTATAACATATTAAATGTGAATTAGGTAATTCACATCATATGTGAGAGGAAAAAATATGAAAAAAAATAGTAAAAAACTATTGATCCTTTCTTCATTGTTACTTGTAGCATGTAATGGAGGATCAGGTACCTCATTAACATCAGAGGTATCAGTTGAAAACTCATCTGAAGTTTCAACAAAAGAATCTGCTACATCGGATTTTAGTTCTTATGAATCAGTTAGTAGTGAATCATCA
>CAYVZF010000021.1:0-19156 GCA_964456095.1 uncultured Erysipelotrichaceae bacterium | reverse complement strand
CCCTAAAATGTTTGAGGGGCTCGGCGAAAGCCGCGGCCCATGGAGGAAAATATGACTGAATTAGAATTAATGTTAAGTGGTAAGTTATATATAGGTGATGATTTAAAATTAAAAGAAATGTTTTTAAGAAAATGTGAATTTCTTGATGAATTTAATTCAACAAAATATAACGATTTTAAAAAAAGAGAAGATTTAGTTAGAAATATTTTTGAAAGAGTAGGTAAAAATATTATAATAAATAAACCGTTTCATTGTGATTATGGTTCAAATATATCTATTGGAGATAATTTCTATGCCAATTTTGATTGTATTATTTTAGATGTAAATAAAGTTAATATTGGTAATAATGTATTTTTTGCACCAAGAGTAGGTTTATATACGGCAGGTCATCCGATTGATAAGGATGTAAGGAATACTCAATTAGAATATGGCAAACCTATTAAAATAGGTGATGATGTTTGGATTGGCGCGAATAGTATTGTTCTTCCAGGTGTTACTATTGGAAATAATGTTGTTATTGGTGCTGGTTCTGTTGTTAATAAAGATATTCCCGATAATGTAGTAGCGTGTGGTAATCCTTGTAAAGTTATTCGTAAAATTAATGATGATGATAAAAGATTTTGGAATGAAAAAAAAGATGAATATTTTAAATTAAAAAAGGAGAAATAAAAATGGTTAAATTATATATAAAAGATTATGGAGAAATAGTTATTGAATTAGATTATGAAAATGCTCCAAATACAACGAAAAATTTTGTTGAATTAGCATCAAAAGGATTTTATAATGGATTAACTTTTCATAGAGTTATTCGTGGATTTATGATACAAGGCGGTTGTCCTAAAGGAAATGGAACAGGGGGACCCGGTTATTCTATTAAAGGTGAATTCCGTAGCAACGGATTTGATAATAAAATAAAACATGTTAGGGGAGTAATCTCTATGGCTAGAAGTTATTTACCTGATTCTGCTGGCAGTCAATTCTTTATTATGCATAAAGATGCACCTCATTTAGATGGCGAATATGCTGCTTTTGGAAAAGTTATAAAAGGAATGGATGTTGTTGATAAGATTGCTTCATGTAAGACATCACCATCTGATAGACCATTACTGCCTGTTATAATCGAAAAAGTTGAATTAATTGATGAGAATGTTTTTGAAAGCGAAAAAATTAGATAAAAAAGTGTTTTATATTTTTTTAAATATGATAATATTATTTTAGTGAAGGAGATATTTAGATAATGGATATGAATAATTTTCGTTTAGATGGTAAAGTTGCTCTTGTTACTGGTGCTTCTTATGGTATCGGTTTTGCTATTGCAACAGCTTTAGCATCGGCTGGAGCAAAGATATGTTTCAATGATAGAAATCCTGATTTAATTAAAAAAGGCATCGAAGAATATGCTAAATTAGGAATTGAAGCTCATGGATATATTTGCGATGTTACTGATGAAAATGCAGTTAATGAATTAGTAAAAACAATTGAAAAAGAAGTAGGGGTTATTGATATTTTGGTTAATAATGCTGGCATTATTAAAAGAATACCTATGATTGAAATGTCTGCATCTGATTTTAGACAAGTAGTTGATATTGATTTAAATGGACCATTTATTTGTTCTAAGGCTGTTATTCCTGGAATGATTAAAAAAGGACATGGTAAAATCATTAATATTTGTTCTATGATGTCTGAACTTGGTAGAGAAACTGTTTCTGCTTATGCTGCAGCAAAAGGTGGATTAAAAATGTTAACTAAAAATATTGCATCTGAATATGGTAAATATAATATTCAATGTAATGGAATTGGACCTGGTTATATTGCTACACCTCAAACTGCTCCTTTAAGAGAAACTCAACCTGATGGATCTAGACATCCATTTGATTCATTTATAATTGCAAAGACACCAGCAGAAAGATGGGGTAATGCAGAAGATTTACAAGGACCCGCTGTATTTTTAGCTTCTCCTGCTTCTGATTTTGTAAATGGACATATTTTATATGTTGATGGTGGTATCTTAGCTTATATAGGTAAACAACCATAGAAAATAATATATTAAAAATCGATTTAATAAGGTAGCAAACTAAAAAAATGTTACCTTTTTTTGTTGTTTCTTATTTTTTGTTGTATACAAAGATTTTTTATTTTATATAAAAAAATAAAACCTTATATTTAGTTAAAATTTAATTAGTATTTTTTAATTATTATTTTAATGTATACAACACAATAAAATTTAGCGTATTTATTCGATTTTTTACGCTTGATTTTTTATTACTTTGTATTTACAATAATGTTGTTACCTATAACAAGATAATTTGATTTCAATTCGTGTGTTATTTGATTTAAAATTCTTGTTGTTGGAAGCGTTTTCAAAAAAATTATATTTAGGAGGATAATATGAGAAAACTAAAATTATTTACAGGAAGCATGGCTGTTTTATCCGCACTTGCACTTGTCTCATGTGGCGGATCAGGAAATGGTGGAGATGTTTCTTTAAAAGTATGGGGACCTAGTGAACACCAAGAATTGTTAAAAAACATGGTTGAACAATTTAAAGCTGCTAACCCAGATACTAATTACGACATTAAAGTTGATGTTGTTTCAGAATCTGATGCTTATTCTAATCTTCAAAAAGATGTAACTTCAGGTGCTGATGTTTATGCATTTGCAAATGACCAACTTGTTAACTTAATTCGTATCGGTGGCCTTGCAAAACTTAATGATGATTATGCAAATGATGTTATTGCTAAAAACTCAAGTGGTGCTGTTAAAGCTGCAAAATTTGGTAGTGATTATTATGCATATCCATATGCTGCTGATAATGGATATTTTATGTATTATAACAAATCAGTATTAGGAACAACTACTGATAACTTATGGGACATTTTAGACCTTCTTAAAGAAAAAGGATTAAAATTCTCAATGGATTTAGATAACGCATGGTATGACGCTGGTTTCTTCTTTGCAACTGGTTGTAGTTATAGTGTTGACTATGATGCTGATGGTAAAGAAACTAGTATTGAATGTGATTTCAATAGTGCAAATGGTTTTATTGCTGGTAAAGCAATGATTCAATTAGCAGCTCATGATGCATTTATTCTTGGTGATGATGATGTTATTAATGCTGGTTTTGCAGATGGTACTATTGCTGCTGCTATAACTGGTATTTGGAATGATGGAGCAATGAAAACTAATTTAGGTGATAATTATGCTGCTATTAAATTACCTTCATTTACAGTTGATGGAAATTCATATCAATTATCTTCATTTGCTGGATTTAAATTAATGGGTGTTAATCCAAATTCTTCTAATATTTCTGAAGCTCATAAATTAGCATCATTCTTAACTGGTGAAAAAATGCAAAAATTACGTTTTGAAGAAAAAGGTACTGGACCAACAAATAATAATGTTGCAAAATCTGATGAAGTTAAGCAAAGTACTGCTTTAGCTGCTCTTAGTGATCAATCTCAATATGCTGTAGCACAAACATCTGTTCCTTCAAATTATTGGAGTGCTGTTGAAGCATTTGGACAAGAAGTATGTGCAGGAACAGTAACTGTTGATAATTTACAAGATAAAATAGATACAGTTGTTGCTTTAATTAAAACTATTAGCGCTACAAACTAATTTTGCCAATAGTCCATTAATTATTTAAACATATTTTAATTATTTACATGGGAAGATAATGGCTTCCCATGTATTTTTACTAAGGAGGTCAAAATGGCAGACAAAAAAAGAGAAATTGATGTTCAAATTAAAATTGATAAAGCACTTCCTACAAAAGAAAATATTTTAGAAGAAAATAAAATAGAAAAACCAAATGTAACAAAAAAGTATGATAAATATAAATTAAATGCATTCCAAAAAGCATACAATTCTATAATTGAGTTTTTAGCGGGTATTCCTCATAAGATTTATCATTTTTTAGTTGCTATTATTCCATTATTTTTTGTTAATTGTTACAAAAAAGTAGTTAATGAATTTACTGATATATTTAATACTTTTAAAAAAGGGGATTATAAAACGCGAATTTCGTTTGTTGTAATGGGATTTGGTAGTATATGTCGTGGACAAATATTAAGAGGAATATTATTTTTCTTATTTGAAGTATTATTCATATTCTATATGATTTTCTTTGGATGGAAATATTTGGCTTTACTTCCTTCACTTGGAAAAAGTGGAAGAGTATATTTTACTAATCCGTTTACAGGTTTTGAAGAAAATATTATTTATGATAATAGTTCCTTAATTATTTTATACTCTATTATTACAATATTCTTTATCGTGTCATTTATTTATGTTTGGAGACTTAATGTCAAACAAAATAAAATTTCTCAACAATTGTTAGAAATTGGTATTAAGCCAAAAAAAGCAAAAGATGATATTAAATCAATTGGTGATAGTGAATATCATAAAACATTATTAGCTTTACCAACTATTGGACTTGTAGTATTTACAATTATTCCAATGATTTTCATGGTTTTAATTGCATTTACAAATTATGATAAAATGCACGAACCACCAGAAAATATATATAACTGGATTGGATTTGATAACTTTGTAGAAATCCTTGGTGGAGGACTTTCCACTAATAGTCAATTATTCTTTTATACATTTAAACAAGTATTATTATGGACAATTATTTGGGCGATATTTGCTACATTTAGTAACTATTTCTTAGGAATGATTGTAGCAATGTTAATTAATAAAAAAGGGATTAAGTTAAAAAAACTCTGGCGATCAATTCTTATTGTTACAATCGCTGTTCCTCAGTTTGTATCATTAATGCTTTTATCGAAAATGTTACAAGATAATGGTAGTATTAATGTAATGCTTGAAAAAATATATAATTTTTTCACCTTTGATTTTATTGATTTATTAATTAATATTTTTGGTAATAATGGATTCTTAGATGGCATAAGAAGTTCTATTCCTACATTTACTAGAATTCCATTCTTAACAAATGCTACTTTAGCAAAAATAACAGTAATTGTTGTTAATATTTGGGTTGGTATTCCATATACAATGTTAATTTGTACTGGTATTTTAATGAATATTCCAGATGATTTATATGAATCTGCTAAAATTGATGGTGCTTCTCCATTTAGAATGTATATGAAAATTACTTTACCATATATGTTATTTGTTACAGGTCCATACTTGTTAAATCAATTCATTGGTAACATTAATAACTTTAATGTAATTTTCTTATTAAGTGGTGGTAATCCACTTTCACTTGATTATCAATTTGCAGGAAAAACAGACTTATTAATTACATGGCTTTATAAGCTTACTGTTAATGAATCAAATTATAAATTAGCATCTGTTATTGGTATTATCGTTTTCATTATTATTGCTTCTATATCACTTATTTTCTATAGCAGAAGTAATGCAATTAAAAATGAGGAGGACTTTAGATAATGGCTAAAAAACATGCAAGTTATTTAAGAAAAAGAAAAATAACTAATTTCTTTGTTTACTTAATTTTAATATGTATTTCAGTAGTTTGGTTGTTACCTTTTGTATATTTGATCCTTCAATCATTTAGAGGTGAATCTGGTGCAACACTTAATTATATTATCCCTAAAACATTTACATTAAAAAATTATAAAGATTTATTTCAATTTGAGGGGACTTTCCCATTTATGAGATGGTATTTAAATACTTTAATTATTGCAATAGTATCTTCATTAATACAAACAACTATGGTATTAATGGTTAGTTATGTATTTTCAAGATTAAGATTTAAATTTAGACAAGCATACATGAAGTTAATTTTAATTCTTGGTATGTTTCCTGGATTTATGACAATGATTGCTATTTATCAAATATTAAGTCTTTTAAAAATCCAAACTAGTATTTTCAGTTTAATTATTGTTTATTGTGCTAGTTCCGCGATGAATTATTATATTTCAAAAGGATTTTTTGATACGATTCCTTATTCACTTGATGAAGCTGCAAAAATTGATGGAGCAAGTCAACATACAATTTTCTTAAAAATTATATTACCGCTTGCTAAACCAATTATTGTTTATACTTTATTAGTATCATTTATTGCTCCTTGGGGTGATTATATGTTTGCATCTTATCTTTCAAACAATTCACCAGAGCAAATGAATGTTGCTGTTGGATTATTTAATTATATTACAAAAGAGAACATTCAAACTTACTTTACTACATTCTGCGCTGGTGCAGTATTTACATCTATTCCGATTGTAATTTTATTCTTCTTGTTACAAAGATATTATGTTGAAGGTGTAACAGGTGGATCTGTAAAAGGATAGAGTTATGAAAAGAAATATTTTATCACTTATATTGTTATCATCGATGTTATTTAGTTGTTCAGGTAATAGTAATCCTTTGACATTTAATGACGTTGGTGAAGAAGAAAATGTAAGAAACTATTATGAAATATTTGTTAGATCATTTTATGATTCTAATGATGATGGCATAGGCGATTTAAATGGAGTGACTGCAAAGCTAGATTATATTAAAGATCTTGGATATAACGGAATATGGCTAATGCCAATTAATAAAGCATATTCTTATCATAAGTATGATATTATTGACTATTATGATATAGATCCTGAATATGGTACTTTAGATGATTTGGATTACTTGTTATCTGAAGCTAAAAAAAGAGATATTAAAGTTATTCTAGACTTAGTTGTTAATCATACATCAAATATGCATCCTTGGTTTATTGAATCTATCAACGCAAATTTAAATAATACTGATAGTAAATATAAGGATTATTATAATTTTTCAACTACTGCTAAATCAAAGTATACAAAATATGGTTCTATATACTATGAATCACAATTTGTTTCTTCAATGCCTGATTTGAATTTAGATAGTGATAATGTTAAAAATGAGATAAAAAATATTATTAAGTTTTATTTAGATAAAGGTGTTTCTGGATTTAGACTTGATACAGTAATTAATTATTATACAGGTAATCAAGATAAGAATGCTGAATTTATTAAGTTTATTGTAGACTATGCAAAAAGCTTAAATCCTAATTGTTATATTGTTGCAGAAGCATGGACAAACAATGCTGAGATTAAAAAATATTATGAAACAGGTATTGATTCGTGCTTTGCATTTGGAACTGGTTCAGAATTAGGTGTTTCTATGACAATGTCTAGTTGGAGTACATATTATTCTTTACTAAATTCTGTTAAAAATATTGCAGGAGAATATATACCAGCACCTTTTATTGGAAATCATGATGTTGGTAGAGCAGCGGGAATTCTAGGAAGAAAGATAAAAAAAGTAAAATTTGGTTATGGTCTTCTTGGAATGCTTAATGGTAATGTCTTTGCATATTATGGTGATGAAATAGGTATGATTGCTTCAGGAATTTCTATGGGAGATTACTTAGATAAATCATATCGAATTGCTATTCCTTGGGATAAAGATAAAAAAGATGGTTTTTGTTTAAATCCTGAAGGTGTAAGTAATCCAGAATATATTTATCCATCTGTAGAGGAACAATTAAAAGATTCAAATTCTATTCTTAATTATTATAAGAAAGTAAATTATTTAAGAAATAATTACCCTGTAATTTCAAAAGGAGATATTGAATTAATTAGTTCTACTAAAAATTCTGGAATTATAAAAAAGAAATATAATGATGAAGAAATATATATTGCTATTAATTTTTTAGACGAACCAACAACAATTGAATTAGATGGAGATTTTGAAATAGTTAATTCATTAAAAAGTGATGAATCATCTAAAATTTATATTAAAGAAAATAAATTAAATATATGCGATTATTCGATTGCATTATTAAAAAGAAAGTAGAGGAATAATACATGGCAAATGTTAGTTTAAGTCATATTTATAAGGTTTATCCTAATGGTGCAAAAGCAGTTAGCGATTTTAATATGGAAATTGAAGATAAAGAATTTATTGTTTTTGTAGGACCATCAGGATGTGGAAAATCAACAACTCTTCGTATGATCGCTGGTCTTGAAGATATCACTGCTGGAGAACTTAAAATTGGTGGAGAAGTTGTAAATGATGTAGAACCAAAAGAAAGAGATATAGCGATGGTTTTCCAAAACTATGCGCTTTATCCACATATGACTGTATATGAAAATATGGCTTTTGGTTTAAAAATTAGAAAAGTTCCAAAAGATGAAATTCATCGTAGAATATTAGAGGCAGCGGAAATATTAGATTTAACTGAATATTTAGATAGAAAGCCAAAAGCAATGTCGGGTGGTCAAAGACAACGTGTTGCTTTAGGTAGAGCTATTTTACGTAATCCAAAAGTATTCTTATTAGATGAACCATTATCAAATTTAGATGCTAAATTACGTACTCAAATGCGCGCAGAAATCTTAAAATTACATAAAAAGTTAGAAACAACTTTTATTTATGTTACTCATGATCAAGTAGAGGCTATGACAATGGGTACAAGAATTGTTGTAATGAAAAAAGGATTTGTTCAACAAATTGATACCCCTAAGAACTTATACAAGTTCCCTGCAAATAAGTTTGTTGCAGGATTTATTGGAACACCTCAAATGAATTTCTTTGATGTTACATTAGAATTAGTAGGAAATGATGTCAAAGTTAGATTTATTAAAACTGGTGATGAAGTAGTAGTTCCGTATGAAAAATTAATTAAAGTTCAACCTCAATATTTAGATGGTAAGAAAACTGCGATTTTAGGTATTAGATGTGAATTTGTTTCTATCGATCCATCAATTGTAGGAAAGAGTAATACAGTTATTAAAGCAAAAATATCACATTTAGAAGAATTAGGTAATGAAACATTAGTATATGGAAACATTAATATTAATTCTTCAGATTTTAAAGATACTGACACTAGAATTATTATTAAATCATTTGGTGATAAGGAATTTGAAAATGATCAAATAGTGGATGTTGCTCTTGATTTTAATAATGTTGTTTTATTTGATGGAGAGACAGAAAATTCAATTATGCCACGTATTCCACATGAAAATACTATTAATGCTTCTATTAAAGATAATAAATTAGTATTCTTAGGAAACGAAGTTACACTTCCAAATGCAATGTTAAGAAATGATGCGACAGGAACACTTGTTATTCCTACCGCGGCACTTAAGATTGTTGATGAAAAATCAATATATTCAATTGAAGGAGTTATTTCAAAAATTGAAAAGATTAATGATAAATATTTAAATTTCTTGAAAGTTGGAAATGATATTCTATTTGTTCTTTCTGATATTGAATATAAAATCAATGATGTTGTTAATGTAAATATTGATATGAAAGAATTATCATTTACTTCTAATGAATATTGTATAGAACCATTTAATACTTTAAATTCTTTACCTATGATATTTAAAAAAGTTAAAGAAGTAGTAGAAGTAAGACAAAATAATGGACATACAAAGAAAGAAAAAGTAATTAATTTTAAAATTTCAATTGAAGGAGTAGATTTTGCTTCAACTGATTATGTTAATGAAAAAATCTTTTCTGCATTAAAAAATGATGCATTTGATTCTTCTTATAGAATTGATTTTGATGCATCAAGTGTTAGTTTTGCAGAAAATGGAATATTTGCAAAACTAGTCGAAGTCATAGATTATGGTACAGAAAAATATGCTAAGTATGATATTGGTGATAAATGTCTTGTTGTTTTATTAAAAGATAAGATTTTACAAGAAGCGCATTTAGTAATTGATTTTGCTTCAATTGGTTTAACTGAAACTAAAATAGATATGAAGTTGATTTAAAAAAGGTGATGACTTGTTCATCACCTTTAAAATAATTAGATAAGAGAAGGAATATAAAATGAAAGTATATGATGATAGTTATTATATTTATGATATTTATACGAAAAGAACAGAGTTTGATAACAAAGAACTAATGTGTGAATATTATTTAGATGAACCTGCCGGATGTGCTTTTTGTGGTGAAAAAAATGGTCCTAATGTTTTTGTGACAGCATCTTATGAAAATAGAGTCTTAAATGATTTTTCAATGGAATATAAAGATGGTGTTACACATATGGGTTATTATTATAAAGGTGTACCACATGGGTTTTATATTGCTTCAAAAAATGGAATTATTGAATTTGGTTATAAATTATATAATAAATATGATGGACTTGTTGTTACAGTTTATTCTTCATCTTCTTTTGTAATTAGTCAATATAAAAATGGCGATTTTACAGGTAAAAAAATATCATATAATTCAAATACTTTTTGGTTTGAATATGTAGATAGTGTAAAAAATGTTAGTCATGATAGTAAAATTGCTTATAGAGATGATAATTTAAGAGTTTATTATTCAAATTTTTCAATGCATCCATATTTTTATCATTATAATAAAGATTATCCTAGAACAACATCTTTTTATGGCTTATCAGGTCAATTTAAAGAGCATTTACAATATTGGGGAGCTCAACAAAGATTAGTACCACCTAAATTCTATAAAGGAAAAGAATATATAGGTCATCAATATGGATTTTTACATATTGATAATAAAGATTATTATATTGGTGAATTTTGTAATGATGTTCGTACAGGCCTTGGCTGTTATAGTTGGTCAAATGGTGACTATTATATAGGACAATTTGATGGGATTCATGTTACAGGATATGGTGCATATTATAAAATAAATGATAAAAGAGTATATGTTGGAAATTTTATAGACAAACGAAAAGACGCAGCTTTTTTTATTTTTGAAGATAATCGATTAATTATTGCAAATTATGCTGATAATAAATGTATTGGAAGTGCATTTTCAATTGATTTAAATACTTGTGATATGAGTGTTTTATATGAAACTTCATTTTTGACATATCAAACAAAAAAGTTTTCAGATTATATTAATGTTGAAAAAGTGTTTAAACAAGATTCAAATAATAATGTATCATCATCTATTAAAGATGTTAAAGAAAGCAATATAAATACATTTATACAACCTAAAAATATAGAAGATAATAATAGTACATATTTAAAATCTAATCCTAAGGATGAACTTGATAAAGAAACAAAGAAAGCTTTAAGAGGCTATAAATATAAAGTTGAAGATGACAAAATCGTAATTACTTCAACATCTGTCCAAAAAGAAATAATGATAATACCTAGTGTTGCATTTAAATTAAATTATGGGGCTTTTTCTTATAGTAAATGTTCTGTAATTAAAAAAATATATGTTCCAAAAGAAATTACTGAAATAGGCAAAGGTTGTTTTAAAGGTTGCTGTAATCTAGAAGAAATACAACTAGACGCTAATATCGATATAATAAAAGAAGAGACTTTTGCTAATACTAAGATTAAAGAAATTAAAATCCCTGAAACTGTTAAAAAAATAGAAAAGAATGCATTTGATTGGTGCTTATATCTAAATAAGGCATATGTTCCAAAAAAATGTAAAATACATAAAGATGCTTTCCCATCTAGTTGTAAAATAATTGATTTAGATTTATATGGTAAAGATAATTATGAAGATAATAAATCTAAAAATAATAGTAATGTTAAAGATACTTCTAAAAATAATAATAATGTTACAGAAAATAAAATTGTATTAGATGAAATAAAAGTAAAAAAAGATAGTATTATTCATCTAACACGTAAAGATGCATATCTTTTTGTCGCGGGTGATAAGATTAAAACTATCGATTTAGAAAATACAAAAATTGAAAGCATCGAAGATGAAGCATTCAAGGATTTTAATTATGTTACTTATTTAAAATTACCAAATACTCTTAAAAAAATTGGTAATAGAGCTTTTGCTAATTGTAATTCACTTGTTAGAATTGAATTTCCTAGTTCTATTGAAAGTATAGGAAATAATGCTTTTGAATATTGTAAGAGATTAGAATATGTTGATTTATCTAAGACAAATATTAAAAAGATTAATGAAGGTACTTTTAAGCATTGTCACTTTTTAAATCGTTTGTTACTTCCTAATTCATTAAAAATGATAGATAGTGAAGCATTTTATAATTGTATTGCTTTATCTAAAATTGATATGCCTATAAATATGGAAATAATTGGTGATTCTGCATTTGAAGGATGTGAAGAGTTGTATAAGATTAATTTTTCTAAAAACCTTCAAGTAATAGGCGATAAATCTTTTAAAAATTGTTCAAGTATTTTTGATATTGACTTTCCATCATCTCTTAAAACTATTGGAAAAAAAGCGTTTGATAATTGTTATTGTTTAAGAATTATTAATTTTTCTTCTTCAATTGAAAAAATTGGAGAGAAAGCATTTAGAAATTCTAATGTTTCAAGTGTTGTTCTTCCATTAAAATTAAAAGAAATTGAAGATGGTTTATTCTTTAATTGTAAATCTTTATCAAATGTTTATTTGCCTGATAATTTAGTTAAAATAGGTAAAGATGCATTTAATAATTCTCTAATATCTGAAATTATTTTTCCATCAAAATTAAAAGAAATTGATGATGGTGCTTTTTCAAATTGTTATTTTTTATTAAAAATAGATTTTCCATCATCTATAGAAAGAATTGGTATAAAGTCTTTTTATTGTTGTAGTAAGTTAGAACAAATAAATTTTGCTCATTCTAAAACAAAAATAGATTTAGAAGCTTTTGCAAGATGTAATATTAGTGAAATAAATGTATATAATGGTCTTGAGATCTCTTATAGTGCATTTGACTCACGTGTTAAAAGAAAATTTATTAGATAAAAAAATTTATTTCTTTATTAGAATTATTTTATTGATTTTAATTTTTGTTGAGTATAATATATTGTTGTTAACAAGCTTTGTTTCTACTAGCTTAATACTGTAGAAATGAGTTTGGCTCAAATCAGTAAAAGTATTGAGTGGGAGTACCCACTTTTTTCTTTGTTTAGGAGGGAATTTATTTGATTTTAGTTGATGAAGTAAGAAAAGTGTTAGAACCTATAGTTAATAAGCATAATATGATTATTGATGAAATTAATTATGTTAAAAGGGGAAAAGAATTTTTTCTTGAATTATTTGTTGAAAGAGAAGACATGTCAAGTATTGATTTAGATGCAATAGTGTCGCTATCTGATGAAGTATCTTTAAAATTAGATGAAGTCGATTTAATAAAAGATGCATATACGCTTGATGTTTCGACTTCTGGTGCTGAAAAACCAATTAAAGATTTTACTAAATTTCCTTTATTAATTGGTAAATATATGTGCATTAAAGTTGATAGACCAATTAAAGGTGATAATGTTTTTTATGGGACATTATTAGAGGCAAATGATGAAAAAATAGTTTTGCAATATAAAGTAAAAACTAGAAAAATAAATGTAGAAATTACACTTAATAACATAACAAAAGCTAATTTAGCGGTAGAGATTTAGGAGGAATGTTAAGTTATGAAAACAAAAGATTTCTTAATAGCAATTGAAGAATTAGAAAATGTCGGTATTGCTCGTGAAATCACAATTCAAGCTCTTAAAGAAGCGTTTGAAAGCACTATTAAAAAGAAAAATTATGAAGATGCAAAAGTAAGTATAGATATTAATCCTGAAAAAGGTCGTATTGATATTTATTCTATGCGTATGATTGTTGACGAAGTAAATGATGATGTATTAGAAGTATCTCGTGAAGATGCAGAAGAAGAATTAAATAAGAATAAAGATTCATTTGTTGATGGAAATAATTTTTTAAATACACCTATTTATGTTGATGATTTTACACGTTCAGATGCGTTAAAGTTTAAATCTATTTTAAAACAAAAGATCAAAGAAGCTGAGAAAGCAAATATTTATGCAGCATATTCTGATAAAGTTGGTGAAATTGTTACAGGATATGTTGAAAAAGTTGAACCTAGATACACATTAGTTAACTTAGGTAGAACTTCTGTTATTTTATCTGATAAACATAAAATTGGTGATGAAACTTTTAAAACAGGTGATTCGATAAAAGTATATTTATCTGAGGTTAATTCATCATCTCAAGGACCTCAAATTACTGTTTCTCGTTCAGATGCAGGTTTTTTAAAAAGATTATTTGAAGAAGAAATTCATGATATATTTGATGGAACTGTAATTATTAAAGATATTGCTCGTGAAGCTGGTGAAAGAAGTAAGGTTAGTGTCATTTCAAATGATAATAATGTTGATCCGGTTGGCGCTTGTATCGGTCAAGGTGGACAAAAAATACAACGTATTTGTTCGCAAATTAATCATGAAAAAATTGATATTATTCAATATCATGTTTATCCTGGACTTTTTATCGCTGAAGCTTTAAAGCCTGCGAATGTTGTTGGTGTTAAAATTGTAAGTGAAGAAGAGCGTAAAGCAATTGCAATTGTCAAAGATGGAGATTTACGTGTATCTATCGGTAAAAGAGGGGTTAATGCTCGTTTGGCGGTTAAACTAACTGGTTATCATATAGATATTTTTGAAGCATCTGAAGCTATGGAAAAAGGAATTGAATTCGATACCATTGATAAGATGAAAGAAATTGAAGATAAAATGATTTTTGAAGCTAAACGTGCTCAAATACTTGAAGAACAAGCTCGTGAAGATGCTTTAAATGCAGAAATGATTGATTTAGAAGATAATGAAAATATTGTTGAAGAAACTGAAGTGGTTGAAAATAATATTTCTTATAATGAAGAAGAAGTTGTTTCTAAAGAACCTGAAATTGAAGATGCTCATGAAATAGAAGAAGAGGAAGAAGAAGTTATTGAATATAAACCAAAAATTGTTGGTGAAAGAATTTCTTTATCTGAACTTGAAAAATCTATTGAAGAAGAAAAGAAAAAAGCAACACCTAAATTTGTTGCTCGTAAGCCTAAAAAAGAAGAAATCGAAGAAGAACCTGTTGAAGAAAAGAAGATCGTCGATACTAGTAAAAACATGGCTATTTATACTGATGAAGAACTTGAAGAGTTTGAAAACGAAGAATATGATGATGATTACTATGATGACGATGAAGAAATCGATTATACTGAGTACGATAAATATTACGAAGAATAGTTATGAATACTAGAAGAATACCTTTAAGAAAATGTGTCTCTACTGGTGAGATACTTCCTAAAAAAGAACTAATAAGAATTGTTCGTACTCCTAATGGTGATGTTACTATTGACCTTACTTCTAGAGCAAATGGTAGAGGAGCTTATTTAAAAAAGAGTTCTGTTGCTATTGAAAAGGCAAAAAAAAGTAATTGCTTAGGTAAAGCTCTAGAATGTGAAATTCCTGAATCTATTTATAAAGAATTAGAGTTAATTGTTAAAGAAAATTGATTCATACATTACCTTTAGTTATTTGTCTAAAAAAATTTCTTTTAGTGATTCGATGCTACCAAAGTTATCTAGTGGAAAAATAAAATTAATCATTTTAGCTAATGATATTGGTAAAACACAAAGAAAAAGATTTCTTGATAAAGCTTCGTATTATAATGTTCCTGTTGTTTTTTATGAAAATAAGGAATATTTAGGCTTTTTACTACGTAAATCCTTTGTTTCCGCACTTGGAATAGAGGATAAAAACTTAGCAAGTGCAATACTAAATTTAAGGGAAGGTGATGACAATGGCGAAGAAAAATATGAATAACAATAATAGAGTTTCAAATTTACCAAAGTTTGATAATAACAGAAAAGGTAAAGGACCTATTAACAAAATTAATGGTGGAGTATTTATATATTCTGGTGCAATAAGTGTATCAGAACTAGCTAGCCAATTATCATTAAATCCATCTGAAATTATTAAATTTCTTTTTATGGAAAAAAAGATGATGGTTACAATTAATTCAACATTAGATGATGATGCGATTGGAGAAATTTGCTTAAACTGGGGATATGATTTTAAAAAAGAAAAAATCGTCGAAAAAGAAAATTTTGAAGAACTTGAAATTCATGATGATGAGTGTGATCTTGTAGAAAGACCCCCAGTAGTAGTTATTATGGGTCATGTTGACCATGGTAAAACAACATTGATTGATACTATTAGAGATTCACATGTTGCTGATGGAGAAGTTGGTTTAATTACTCAACAAATTGGTGCTTATCAAAAAGAAATTCAAGGAAAGAAGATTACTTTCTTAGATACTCCAGGCCATGAAGCTTTTACTTCTATGCGTGCTCGTGGTGCTTCAGTTACCGATATTGCAATCATTGTTGTTGCGGCAGATGATGGCGTTATGCCTCAAACAAAAGAGGCACTTGACCATGCTCGTGCAGCAGGAGTTGAAATAATTGTATGTATTAATAAAATAGATAAACCTACTGCGAATGTTGAAAAAGTAAAAAATGAATTAGCATCTGAAGGAATTATTTCTGAAGAATGGGGTGGGGATGTAATTTTTAAAGAAATCTCTGCTAAAAAGAAGATCGGTATTGATGATTTACTTGAAACTATTTTAGTTGTTGCAGAATTAAAAGAATTAAAAGCGAATCCAAAAAGATATGCTCTTGGTACAGTTATTGAAGCATCGCTTGATAAAAATGAAGGTCCTAAAGCTACTTTATTAGTGCAAAATGGTACATTAAATGTTGGTGATCAAGTTGTTATCGGATCTTCTTATTGTAAAGTTAGAAAGATGGTAAATGAGTATAAAAGATCACTTAAAGTTGCTGGTCCATCTACTCCTGTTGTTGTTACAGGTATTGAAGAAGTACCAACTGCCGGTGATAGATTTATGGCTTTTGTTGATGAAAAAACTGCAAGAGAAGTATCTACAAAACGTAAAGAAGCTAAAAGAGACGCTCAATTAAGACCTAGTTCAGGTGTTACTTTAGATGAATTGTTTGCTCAACAAAAAGAAGCAGAGCAAAAGCATATTAATATTGTTTTACGTGCTGATTTACAAGGATCTGTTGAAGCTTTAAAAGCATCATTAGATAAACTATCTGTTGAAGGTATTAAAGTTAATATTATTAGAGCAACTGCGGGTGCTATTTCAGAAAATGATGTTTTATTAGCTGCAGCATCTGATGCAATTATTTATGGCTTTAATGTTAGACCTGATGCAAAAGTTCGTCAAAAAGCTGCGGAAGAACATGTTGAAATTCGTTTGCATTCTATTATTTATGCTTTAATAGAAGAGATAGAATCTGCATTAAAAGGATTACTTTCACCAATTGAAAAAGAAGTAGTTTTAGGTATGGCGGAAATTAGACAAATCTTTAAAGCAAGTAAAATTGGTAATATCGCAGGTTGTTATGTAACAAATGGATATATGAAAAGAGATGCTGCTATTAGATTGATTAGAGAAGGAATTATAATTTATGAAGGTAAATTAGGTTCATTACAACGTGGTAAAGATCAAGCGTCAAAAGTTAATGAAGGTTTTGAATGTGGATTAACTATTGAAAATTACAATGATATTAAAGAAGGGGATATTGTTGAAGCATATGAAATTCAACAAATTCAAAGGAATTAATTATGGCTAATAAACAAAAAAGAATTGCATCGTTAATTCAAAAAAATATTTCTGATATTATTTTGTTTGAAATTAAGAATCCTTTAATGAAACTTGTATCTGTTAATTATGTTGATGTTTCTAATGATGATTCTATTGCTAAGATTTATGTTACTCATCTTGAAAAAAATAAAGCAAAAGAAGCAGTTGAGACATTAAATAGACTTAAGGGAGTTATTCGTTCTTCTTTATCAAAAAAACTTGATATCTATAGAACTCCTGAATTAATCTTCATACTTGATGACACATATGATAAAGCTGAACATATTGAAGAATTAATAAAAAATTTAAATAAATAAGTGTTAAAAATTGGAATTTAATGATTCCAATTTTTTTTAGAAATTTTTAGTAAAAAATAATTTTATTAATTTGTAATTATTAATACGATTAATGCATATAATTTTATGAGGAAAATAAATGTATGGCTAGTAATATTAAAAGTAGTTTTATTTTTAGATTAATTAAAACAGTTCTTTTTATTCTCGTTTTAATTTTGGGGATTTTAATATATGCTCGTAAAGATTCTGAAGCTCTATTAATTAATAGTATTTTTAATACTAATATTTCTTTTGTAAAGATGAATAGCACTATAGATTTATATATAAATAATTTGTTATCTAATTTTAATATCTTTGGTTTTAATAAAGACGAGACTATTAGAGTGAATAATTCTTCTTCATATTTAAAAACAGGGAACAATAATTACTATATTACAGAATCTAATATGATTTATGGATTATTAGATGGTATTGTTTGTAAAACTGAAAAAGAAGAGGATAAATATAACTTAACAGTTTTTTATAAAAATGAAGTTACGGCATGTTATTATGAATTAACAAATATTAATGTTTCTTTTCAAGATAAAATTGATAACAATACAATTTTAGGATCATACAATAATTCTTTTAAAGTCTTGTTTGAATATAATGATAGTTTAATTACATATGAAAAGGCTCTTACCATTTAAATTAAATATTCATTTATCTACATCTATTTTTGTTCTTTTAAGTATTATATATAATTCATTTGTTAGTTTAATGATATTTTATTTTTTAGCTTTTGTTCATGAATTGAGTCATTATTTTGTTGCTTATTTATTTGGTGTAAAATCATCACAAATTGATTTTCATCCTTTAGGTTTTTTTATTGAAATGGAAGATATATCATTTTTGAAGCCATATAAACAAATATTGATTCTTTTAGCGGGGCCTTTATCTTTTTTTATTAGTTTATTTACCTTATATATTTTTAATCATTACTTTTCTTTTATTTCTTTGTATCAATATAATTTAGCTCTTAATAATAATTTATCATTATTAATATTTAATTTGCTTCCTTTTTATCCACTTGATGGGGGAAGAATATTAGAAGTTATTCTTTTAAAACATATTCCGAGTTATAAAGCGAAAATAATATTACAAATAATTTCTTCAATTTTTTCTTTGTTTATAATTTATTTGTGTATAAAAGATAAACAAATATTACTTTTATTTTTTATATTGTTTTCTTTAATATCATCTATTGTATCTTTTAAAAGGAATTATTTAAATTATTTGTTTTCAAGAATTGGTAATATTTCATTGTTTAGTAAAAAAATATCAAGAAATAATAATATATATCATTTTAATCATAATTACTTTATTAATCGAGGTAATATTCAAGACGAGGAAGAGTATATTTTGTCGTTAAAAATAAAAGATTTAAAGATAAGCGAAAAAAAAGAAGAAAAATTAAAAAAGTACTTGCAAAGTAAAAAGTAATGTGGTTAAATTAACAAGGT
>CAYVZF010000020.1:0-19649 GCA_964456095.1 uncultured Erysipelotrichaceae bacterium | reverse complement strand
AGAATCTGCTACATCGGATTTTAGTTCTTATGAATCAGTTAGTAGTGAATCATCAAATGATGTTGAAAGTAGTGAACTATCATCAAGTGATGTTGAAAGTAGTGAATCTTCATCATCTGTAGAAGAAGTTAAGACTACAGTTGTTGATGTAATCAATCTTTCTAATGGTTACATCGATGATGATAGTTTATCTGGATTAACTAAAGGAAGTGAATATGTAGTTGGTGGTGTTGTTACTGCAACAATTACATTAACTGATGTATATTATGAAATTGGTGATGATGAAGCCTCTATGTATATTGTTCAAGTAAACGATAAAGTCTATAGATGTGTCAACAAAACATATGATGAAAGTAATAAAGTTGCTACACTTTCATTTGAAATCACTGTTCCAGAAGAAGAAATGACTGTTTATTTATGTACTAATACTGTACTTGATACTGGTGATGATGGATATAAAGTAACACTTGTTGATAGTGAATTTGCTAGAATTGTTGGTGCAGATGTAAATGATAAATTTACCGGTAATTTTAATGCAATGATTTATGTTGATCCTGGATTTGCTCCTAGTAAAGTTGAATATAGAAAAGTAGGATCTGAATCATGGGAAACTTTAAATCTTTATTTCTATAATTCTAAAGCTACAATTTATGGCATGAATTTTGCAGAAATTCAATCTGATATTGAAATTAAAGTTTCAGGTGAATATGTTGGTTTATATAATATTTCATATGTTAATAATGATAAGGTTGAATCGGGTTATAATGGATTACCAACAGTATCTCAACCTGGTCAAAGAGTTTCTATAAATTTTAGTGATTCAAATGATTATTATGTATCAGAAGTACCTACAATTACTGGCTTATCTGATGATGCTCTTAGTGATGCTTACATTTCAACTAGTTTAATAAATTTTGTAATGCCAGAAAATGATATTGAAATTACATTTAATGTTGAAGAAAAAATATCAATTAATTACGAAGAAAATTCAAATGTTTCAAGTATTTATTGTCAAAATCAAGCGTATTCTGGTGCTGAAAAAATTACTAAAGTAAAACCTGGAGATAAAGTATATTTCTTTGCAGATGGAGTTTCAGGTTATTCTGTTTCAGGAATTAAAGTTAATGATGGTGAATTAATTCCATCTACAACTAATAATTACACTGGACTTACATATTTTGAATGTACAGTTCCAGAAAATATCACTGAATTTAATGTTTCAGTTGTAACAGAAGAAGCTTCTCCAGTTACGATAGTTACAAATGGTAGTGCTGATAATGGCTGTAGTGTTTCTACAACTGCATCATCATTTGCACCAAATGCTGATGTAAATGTATCAATTTCTTCAAGTGCATTCTATTCAATTGATGAAGAAAATGTAAAAGTATATGCAAAAGTAAATGGTAATGATACTAATATCGAATTTACATTTGGTCATGATTATAGTAACTCTATAAATTCTTTAAGCTTTACAATGCCTGAAGAAAAATGTGAAGTATTTGTAGAAATTAATTTTATTGAAAAATCTACTTCAAATGTAACATTAAATATTTCAGATGATATTTTAGATTACGTAAATTATATTTCTGTTAATGGTGCTTCATCATACAAATCAATTGAAAATGGTAAAACAGATTCATTTATTTCCGGAGAAAATATCTATGTAAGTGTTGAAATGATAGATAACTCTCATGAACCTACAAAATTAATTATTTCTGATTCTACTGGTAATGAACTTGTAACATATGATTATTATTATGAATATGGAATGGGTACATTTGGTGATATTGCTTTACCTGAAGGTGATGATTTATACATTTCAATTGAGTTTAAAGAAAATAATCCTTTATCATATAGCATTAAACATGATGGTATTGGTGAAGATGAATTTAATTTACAATATAAACTTGATTGGTCTACAACAGTAGATGATTTAGGTACATGTTATCCTGGAACACAATTTGGTCTTGTTGTTAATGGTGATGCTGGTGATAACAGCGAATTTGTTGCATATATCACTGATCTTGAAGGAAATGTAATTTCTGCTTCATATGGAACATATACTGTTAATGTTGACTTTATTATTGTAGTAGAAAAAGTTAATGTTACTACAATGACGTTAAATATTGATGAATCATTAGGTATATCTTATGTTTATATTAGCGATGATAATTATAATGGTTATTCTGATGGTAGTTCTGTAACTGCTAAAACTCATTTATCATCATATAATATTTATTCTGATGTTGAATTTAAATGTGAAGTAGTATGTAATAATGAAATAGTTTATACTGTATCATCTACTGAAATGTATGGGCAACAAATGTTAACATTAGATTTTAATGCTCCTGATTCAGATTTCACAGTTAATATTGTTCCTGTAACTTCAGTTGCAGAATAATTATAAAAAATAGGGTTAATTTGAGCCCTATTTTTTTTAACCTTTTATTAATATTTATAATTTACTTAAGTAATTAATTATTGGTTCGATAATATTATCTGGTGTAGAAGCACCTGCAGTAACAAATATTGATTCTTTGTTATCTAATTTATATATTAATAATTCTTTTAAACATGATGCAAAAAGTATTTCTTTGTTAGCATATTTGTTTTTACATAATTCAAATAATCTTAAGGTATTTGATGATAATTTATCACCAATAATTAAAACATAATGTATAGATTCATCAATATTTAATAATGCATTTTGTCTTTTTGTTGTTGCAGAACATATATCATTATGAATTATTGAATTGTTATATTTTTCTTTTATCTTTTCATGAATATTTGATAATTCAAATAAAGAAAGAGTAGTTTGATTAAAGATGTGAGGTGAAGAAATATTTAAATTTGGGATAATAGCATTTTTATAATCAATAAAAATGATTTTATCAGAAATAGATAAAATAGCATTTGCTTCAGGATGATTTTTAATACCAATATATATAACAGTATTATTATTCTCAATTTCTTCTTTAATTTTATTCATTGTTAGTTTTACTCTTGGACAAGTGGTAGAAATTACTTTTAAACCTTTATTTTTTGCTAGTTCATCTAGTTTTTCATCATGTCCATGCGCGGAAAATATGATTGTACCTTCATTTATTTTTTCAATTCTTTCTTTTAATGAACCATCTTTTAAAATATTAATATTTAAATTTTTAATATCTTGCATTAATTGCTCATTATGAACTAAATTACCTAAAAGATATATATCACCATCTATTTCTTTTCTTGCTTTAATAGTTTTTTGAATAGCTAATTTAACACCTTCACAAAATCCCATCACTTCTGCCTTAATTACTTTCATAAATAACCTCTTTTAAATATTATAACATATTAAAAATAAGGTTTGTTTGGTTTTGTTTCTTCTTTTTTAATATTTGTATTTTCCTCATACTTATTATTAATATCAACTATTTCTACATCAACTTTTTCTTTTACTGTTTCATTTTTTTTAATAAAAGTATTTTTAACTTTTTTAAATATATCTTTTCCTGATGATATTAATGGTGTAACTTTTTGATATAAAGGAATAATAGAATTAATAGTATCAATACCTTTTTCAATTCCTTGTATTGATCTAGATAAACTCATATTCTTTTTTGGAGTAAAAAAAACATTATTATTATTCATTCTTGCTACATTAAATGGGGAATAGTTATTATAATAATTATTATTTCTATAATAATTTGGATTTATCATTACTTATCACCTCTATATATTATGCTTATTTGTTATTTTGTTTATTATTTTTAGTATTATTTTAATTAATAAAATTATCATCAATAATAGTTTTTTGTTTAAGTAAATATTCTAAATTGTTATAATTTATAAGTAAGTGAGGTAATTAATAATGGATATAGAAAAATATATTAAGGTAATTAACGATTATCCTAAAAAAGGTATTTCTTTTAAAGATGTTACATCATTAATTGAAAATGGTGAAGCATATTCCTATGTTATAGATGAGTTGAGTAAAATTGCAAAAGAATTAGGTGCGACTCATATAGTATCTCCTGAAGCAAGAGGATTTATTTTTGGCTGTCCTGTTGCTTCAAAATTAAATATTGGTTTTATTCCAGTTAGAAAAAAAGGAAAGTTACCTAGAGAAACTATTTCAGTAAAATACGAACTAGAATATGGTTTTGACGAACTTTATATGCATAAAGATGCCCTAAAAAAAGGAGATAAAGTTGTTATTATAGATGATCTTGTTGCAGTTGGTGGAACATTAAATGCAGTCGCGGATTTATGTACATCTTTAGGTGCTGAAATTAAAGGATGTTTATCTGTTATAACTTTAAAAGGATTACCAGGAGAAAAGAATTTAGCAAAATATAATCTACATTCATTACTTTATTTAGAAGATTAGGAGTGATTTTTTTGAAACTATATTCTGAAAAACATACTTTTCAAGATGTTAAAGAAGCTTTTTCTAGTTATATAACTAATCAAAATGATATTGATCGTATTGAAAAAGCTTATTTATATGCTTTAAAACAACATGAAGGACAATTTAGACATTCAGGTGAACCATATATTATTCATGCAATAGAGGTTTGCTATATTTTAGCTACTTTAAATGCTGGTCCATCAACTCTTGTTGCAGGATTTTTACATGATACTGTTGAAGATACTTCTACAACATTAGATGATATTAAGAATCTTTTTGGTGAAGATATAGCACTTCTTGTCGATGGTGTTACAAAAATTCAAGAATTATCTAGAAAAAGCCGTGATAGTGAATTAGTCGCGGAAGGTCATAGAAAAATATTTATTGCAACTGCGCATGATATAAGAGTTATTATTATTAAATTAGCGGATAGACTTCATAATATGCGTACTTTAAACTATGTTAATAGTGAAAAACAAAAAAGAATTGCTAAAGAGACACTTGATGTATATGCTCCTATCGCACATAGATTAGGTATTCATAAAGTTAAATCTGAATTAGAAGATTTATCTTTATATTATTTAGAAAGAGAAAAATACGAAGAAATTGAAAATCTTTTAAATGAAAGAAGTATTGATAGAAAAAAAGCAATGATGCATTTACAAAAGAAAATCGCAGATATGTTAATTTCTACAAAAATACCATTTACAATTTCCTCAAGAGTTAAAGAAATATATTCAATATATAAAAAAATGTATTTTAAAGGTCGCAAATTTGATGAAATTTACGATATTATGGCAATGCGTATTATTACAGAAACAGAACTTAATTGTTATGAAATATTAGGATATATACATTCTATTTATGTTCCTGTTCCTGGAAGATTTAAAGATTATATTGCTATGCCAAAACCTAATATGTATCAATCATTACACACTACTATTTTAACTCAAGACGGTAATATATTTGAAATTCAAATTAGAACTAAAAAAATGGATGAAATCGCAGAAGGTGGTGTCGCAGCACATTGGAGATATAAAGAAGGTAAAAAATACGACGCTAAAAAAGAGCAAAAAGAGATTGAAGAAAAACTACATTGGTTTAGAGATTTTGTATCGATGACTGATAATGAAACAGAATCCGCAAAAGAATACATGTCAAGTTTAACTCATGATATATTCGACGCTAATGTGTATGTATTTACACCTAAAGGTAAACTAATCGAATTGCCTGAAGGTTCTACTCCTATTGATTTTGCTTATAAAATACATTCTGGTGTTGGCGATTCAGCAGTTGGTGCAAAAGTTAATAATTCATTAGTTCCTTTATCAACTAAATTAAAAACTGGTGATATTATTGAAATTAAAACTTCAAAAGTTTCATCTGGACCTAATGAAAGTTGGTTACAACTTGTAAAAACATCTAATGCGAAAAATCATATAAGAAAGTTTTTAATTAAAAAGAATCAAGAATTTATGAAAGATGATTCTATTAATAAAGCTAAATCATCTATAATTGAGGCTTTTAAAGAACATGGATTATCTGATAAAGATTTTTCTAATTATATAGATGATAAATTTATTAGTAAATTTTCATATAATTCAATAGATGAATTCTTATATGGTGTTTCTCAAAAAAATCCACCTATTACCGCGGTAATCGATGCATTGAATATAAGAGATAAATTGGATAAAACATCTATAATTGAATCTGTTGTTAAAAAACATTCAAATAGAAATAACATGTCTAAAAATCAAGATGTTATTGTTTCAGGTGTTTCAAATATTAAAATTCAACTTGCGCCTTGTTGCACACCAATTCCAGGTGATGAAATAGTTGGTTATATAACTCGTGGGAAAGGCATTAAAGTTCATAGAAAAGATTGTCCAAATATTCAAAATGAAGTAAATAGAACGATTAATGTTGATTGGAATCCTTCTTCTATGTCTAGTACTTTTACTGCTCATATTCAAATAGAGGCTAA
This sequence comes from uncultured Erysipelotrichaceae bacterium, assembly GCA_964456095.1. Classification (GTDB taxonomy): domain Bacteria; phylum Bacillota_I; class Bacilli_A; order RFN20; family CAG-449; genus CANRPC01. The sequence goes on along the minus strand of CAYVZF010000020.1, from coordinate 13,269 downwards.
TGATAGACCTAATCTTATTGTTGATGTTATGAACACTTTATCATCTTTAAAAATTACATGCACAAAATTTTCTGCAAAAGTACTTGCTAATAAACTTACTTCATTATTTGATTTATCAATTCTAGTTACATCTAATAAACGATTATTTGATGTATTTTCTGATGTTAAATCAATTGAAGGTGTTTATGATGTTAGGAGAGTTATTAAATAGATATGAGAAAAAATAAAAACGAATTAAATAAAAAACAAACGAAAAGACAAGAACTTCAATTAAAAATTAAAGAATATGAAGTAAAAGAAAATATGAGGTTAATTGATTTTCTTCTTTTAACTTTAAAAAATAAATCAAGAAATAATATTAAATCGCTTTTGTCTCATCATCAAGTATTAATTGATGGAAATCCTGTTTCACAATTTGATTTTGAAGTAGTTAAAGGAGATATTGTAATGATTTCTCCAAGTAGAATAAAACCATCTCATAATAAATCAAAAATAAATGTTATCTATGAAGATGATGATTTTTTAGCTATAGATAAACCAAGTGGATTATTATCAGTTGCTACAGATAAAGAAAAAACAGTAACGGCATATAGACTAGCTACAGATTATGTTAGAACTAAAGATCCTAAAAATCGTTTATTTGTATGTCATAGGATTGATAAAGATACATCTGGTGTTCTCCTTTTTGCTAAAAATAATGAAATTAGAGTTGCATTACAAGATGATTGGAATATATTTGTAAAAAAGAGAGAATATATTGCTCTAGTTGAGGGGTATATGGAAAAAGATGAAGGAACAAAAACATCATGGCTTTTAGAAACTAAAACAAATTTAATGTATTCATCTAAAAAAGCAGGTGATGGATTAAAAGCAACTACACATTATAAAGTAATTAAAAAGAATGATAATTATTCGTTACTAGATGTATTAATTGATACAGGAAGAAAGAATCAAATAAGAGTTCATATGAAAGAATTAGGTCATATGGTTGTTGGAGATGAAAAATATAAAAGTAATGAAAATCCTATAAAAAGATTAGGACTTCATGCTTTAACTCTTTCATTTATTCATCCATTTAATAATAACTTGATTGAAATAAAAACCAAAACACCTGATATTTTTTATTCTGTTTTTAATAAAAATATAATTAAAAACAATGATAAAAAAATAAAAAACTCTAAAAAATAGTATAAATTATAAGTTTTTTAATTATAAAAATTATTACTTTTTAATTTTTATTGTAATTTAGTAATTATTTTTGAAAATTTTTTAAAAAAACTATTGCAAAAAATAATAAATTTGGTAGAATAATAGAGCGTGTTAAAAATGACACGGCGGCGTAGCCCAGTTGGTTAGAGCGTTCGGTTCATACCCGATAGGTCGAGGGTTCGAGTCCCCCCGCCGCTACCAATATGGACCCTTAGTTCAATGGTTAGAGCCCCCGTCTCATAAACGGGTTGTTGCAGGTTCAAGTCCTGCAGGGTCCACCAATGAATTATTTATGGAGAAATACCCAAGCTGGCTGAAGGGGATGGTCTTGAAAACCATTAGGAGGTGCAAGCCTCGCCAGAGTTCGAATCTCTGTTTCTCCGCCATTTGAAAATTTAGGTTTGATGCTTAATGTGTCAAATCTTTTTTTTTACGAAAAATGATATTAATTTATCTTGTTACAATAGAATAGTTTCTAATTTTTATATATAATAAAAAAAGGTAGGAATTATTATGAAAGTTTTGGTAAATTCAAATTTAGAAAGTAGCGAATCTTTAAAAAAATTATTAGATAATATTAATGCATTTTTAATAAAAAATAAAAATGAATCTATTTCATTTGATTATCATTATTGTACTTCTTTTGATGATATTAAAGATTATAGTTATATAATTTTAGTTATAGATAATGAAAGAGATTTAGACAAGTATAATAAATTTATTAAACTTACTAATAAATACGTATTAAATAATTTAGTTGTATTTATGAATGATGATATTAATATAAACAAATTAACTATAGATAATACATTTGCTTTAATTCAGTCATATTTAAATGAAGATGAATTGTATTATTATGTATTAATGTTATTGTTATTAACAACGAAAAAGAAAAACTATACAAGAGCAAAAATTGATAAATTAATTAAAGATAATATTTTTGATATAAATATTAATAAATTAGCTTTTTTTGATTTCATTGATTATAAAAATAAGTGTCATAAATTATTTACAAAATATATTAAAATGTATTTAGATAATGATGATTATGAAAAAAACACCAATGAGATATCATTTAAAAAAAGAAATCATGATTTTGAGTATGATGAAATAGTATCAAATTTAAATGATTTTATTGAAAATAGTGATTTTATTTATAATAAATTAAATAAAGAAAGTAGTAAAAATTATTTAAAAGTTATAAAACAAAAAATCGAATTTGATAAAATAACGTTATTATTTAATAAATTAGAAGCATATGAAAATCTTGCTTTAGATTATTACTGTTTAGCTAAATATTATAAGAATATTAATAATAAAACAAAATTTGATGAAAATCTTAATATTGGTTATGCTTATGCTAAATGTATAAGTAAATTTGGTTATAGTGATAAAAACTATGCAGGTTCATTTTTTAATTTATTATCATTACATTTTGATGATAAACCTGATTTTAATAAAATTTTAAATGATTTAAATAAATTTGAATTAAATGACAATGACTTAGAAAAAATAAAATCTTTTTCGAATGTTGATATTATTAATGTTTTATATACATTGTATTACTTATGTAATTATAAACTTAAAAATGAAAAAGAAGCATTTTATTACTATAATAAAATAGATTTTATTGTTGATGATAAAATAGAAAATCCATTTGATGTAATATATGAATGTTCAAATTTTGTAAATTCTATTTCTTTAAAGCTTTCATTAAAACTTTTAAAATATTATGTAGACAATTATGAAAATGAAGTAGGAAATTTAGATAGTTTTAATATACCATTTTCGTTAATAATTTTGATTAAAGACTTTATCTCTACAAGTGATTTTTTTAATTGTTATAAATATATTGATTTATTTAATAAAATATTTGAAGATAAATATTATTCAAATAGACCTGAAAGTTTATTACTTTCAATTCAAATACCTTTATTAACAGCTCAAGTTTTAAATGAAGATTTAGCTCCTAAAAAAGATGTTGATTTCCATATTAATTTAGCCCTTGAAAGATTAAAAAAAGTTGATTTTGACGCAGATGATGCATTTCTTTATTTGGTTTTATTTCCAGATTTAGATTATATTTTAAATTTATATGATGATAATAAACATAAAGCAAAATATAAAGAAATCAACAATTATCTAAGGAAAATAATAGATGTAATGAATAGAATTGATATGTCTGATTTTGAAAATGAAAATATTGATGAAGTTGATTCAATTCAAAGTAATGAAGATAATAAAAATAAAATAAATTAAGGGGATATTTATGAAAAAATTATTAATCGTTGTAGATTATCAAAATGATTTTGTAGATGGGGTATTAGGCTTTCCTGATGCTCATTTAATAGAGGAACATATCATTGATATGATTAATTTATACCATAATAATCATGATGATGTTATATATACATTAGATACTCATTATGATAATTATTTAGAAACTGAAGAAGGTATTAATTTACCTATTAAACATTGCATAAAAGGTACATACGGACATGAATTAAGACCAAGAATAAAAGAATTACTTGTTAACGATAAAGGATTTGAAAAAAAATCATTTGGGTCAAAAGAATTATTGAACTATTTATTAAATAAAGATTATGATGAGATTGTGCTTTTAGGTCTAGTATCTAATATGTGTGTACTAGCAAACGCTGTTATATGTAAAAGCGCTTGTGAAAATGCTCATGTTGTAATTGATGCATTAGGTTCTTCATCATTTGATAAAGAATTAGAAAGTAAAGCTTATGATGTTTTAAAAGCTATACATATTGAAATTAGGAGGTAAATAATTATGAATCCATGGCACGATATACCAGAAAAAAGAATTAAGTATAATGATTTTGAAGTAGTTATTGAAATATCTTCTGAATCAAAAAATAAGTATGAATTAGATAAAGAAACAGGTTTATTAAGATTAGATAGAATTTTATATACATCAACACATTATCCTGCAAATTATGGTTTTATACCTAGAACATATGCTGAAGATTTTGACCCACTTGATGTACTTGTATTATGTTCTCAATCTCTTGTACCTTTATCAATCGTAGAATGTTATCCAATTGGTGTAATTAAAATGGTTGATCAAGGTAATAATGATCATAAAATAATTGCAATAGCAAAAAATGACCCTGTCTATAATTCATATTCTTCATTAGATGAATTACCTACCCATATTGAAGATGAAATTAGACATTTCTTTAAAGTATATAAAATGCTAGAAAACAAAGAAACTATTGTTGAATCAACAGGAGATAGAATAGAAGCAGAAAAAATTATTCAAGATTCAATAGATAGATATAAAAAGAAATTTACAAAGTAAATAAATTTTACGTTATTTATAGTTCATGTTTCTATTTATTTTTACTTTAATTTAAAGTAAAATAATTATTGTATATGGAGATTTTATGAAGAAAAAAATACCAAATTATTATGCTAAAAATGTGTTTGAAGTACCAGTAAGTTTTTATAAAAAAATTGGAGTTACTACTTTATTAATCGATTTAGATAATACTTTAGATGCATATGATGTATTTACTCCTAGCGAAAGAGTAATTGAATTAAAAAAAGAATTAAATAATAATGATATTTCACTTTATATAATTTCTAATAATACAGGTTCAAGAGTATCTATGTACTCTAATAAATTAGGTGTTAATTATTTATCAAGTACAAGAAAACCATTTGGTTATAAATTAAAAAAATTTATTTTAGAAAACAATTTAGATTTTGATAAATGTCTATTAGTAGGAGATCAACTAATTACTGATGTTCCTTGTGCAATTAGAACAGGAATTAAAGTAATGCTAACTGATCCGATTACTACAAAAGATCAATGGACTACTAGATTTAATAGATTGTTTGATAAACCAAAAAGAAAAAGATTAATAAAAAAAGGAATTATTAGTCATTTGAAGGAGGAAGATTATGGAAAATAATAAAACTTTAGTTGATGTAGAATTAAGATGTTTTGGCTGTGGAGCGGTCATTCAAAATACTAATCCGGCTTTAACTGGATTTTTACCACGTCAAATCAGTTCAGAAACACCATTATGTCAACGTTGTTATAGATTACAACATTATGGAGAAGATGTACCGAATCCTAATTTTTCAAATGAATATAAGAAAGTAATGGATGAAGCTAAAAAAACAAATAGTTTAATCGTCTATGTTGTCGATTTATTTGCTTTTGAAAGTTCATTAGTTTTTCCTGTGTTTGATTATTTAAGAGCGTGTCCACTTCTTGTAATTGCAAATAAAAGAGATGTTTTACCAAAAGCTGTTGATGATAAAAAATTCTTAAAATTTGTTAATGATAGATTAAATGAATATGATATTCATCCATTAGAAACTATTATATCTTCAGCATATAAGAATATTAATATAGATGATATTATTAATAACATTAATAAATATAGAAATGGTAAAAATGTTTATTTTGTTGGATCTGCGTCTGTAGGTAAATCTTCAATTATTAATTCATTTTTACGTGTATATAAAAATGAAACAAAAACATTTATTTCAACATCCCCATATCCTGGAACAACATTAGATGTTATTAAAGTTCCACTTGATAAAAAAACATATTTTTATGATACTCCTGGTGTTTTAGTCGAAGATTCTATTTTTTCTCGTATCGATAGAAATGCGATGAAATATGTTTTCCCACGTAGGGAAATTAATCCTAGAACATTCCAAATTAATTCAAATCAATCTATTTTTGTAGGTGGACTTGCTAGATTTGATTTTGTAGAAGGGGAAAAAGGTAGTTTTACATTCTTTGCTTCAAATGAATGTGATTTACATAGAACAAAAATTGAAAATTCAAGTGAAACATTTGCTTCGCTTATTTCAAATAAAACAATTAAACCTATTTCATCAACTATAAAAAATGATTCAGATTTAGAAAGACATGAATTTGAATTACCTGATAATCCAATTGATATATCAATTTCTGGTTTGGTATGGATTAAATGTATCGCTCCTAAAGGTAAAGTAGTTGTTTATGCACCAAAAGGAGTATTAGTAAGTTTAAGAGGATGTAAAATATGATTTTAAATAAAAGACAAATTCGTCAACTTAAAAGTATCGCTCAAACATCAAAAATAAGATATCAAATAGGAAAAAATGAAATTTCTGATACATTAATTGATATGCTAGATAAAGGAATTGAAAAGCATGAATTAATTAAAGTTGACTTATTACAATCAGTTGTAACAGATAAAGAAGAAATAGCAAATTCTTTATCTAATGTTTTACATGCTGAAATCGTTACAATAATTGGTAATGTGATAGTTTTATATCGTAAGAATATTTCACATCCTATTATTAAATTGGTGGATTAATGAAGAAGATCATTTTGTTTGGGGGAAGTTTTGATCCTATACATCTTGGACATATTCATATAGCTTTATCCTCATTAAAAGAACTTGATGCGGATAAAGTTGTTTTTATACCGGCTTTTTCACCTAGATGGAAAGATTTATTAGCATCAAGTGAAGATAGACTTAATATGTTAAAGTTAGCAATTAAAGACTATCCTCAATTTGAAATTAATACGATAGAATTAGATTCAAAAGAAGATGTTAATTATACATATACCACTGTTAAAAGAATTATTAAAAAAGAAAAAGCAGAGTATTATTTACTAATTGGAAGCGATCAACAAAATAAATTAGATAAATGGTATAAAATTGACGAATTATCAAAGTTAGTTAGAATAATTTGTTATAAAAGAAAAAATGAAGATTTTAATATTGATTTAATAAATAAATATAATTGTAAAATTATTAATGCAAAAGTTTTTAATCAATCTTCAACAGAAATTAGAATGGGAAGCAAATTATACGCTCCTAAAGCTGTATTAGATTATATTATTAATAATAAATTATATTTTATGAATAAATTAGAATCATTTTTAAATGATAAAAGATTAAAACATTCTATTTCAGTTGCTAATTTATCTTATGAAATAGCACAAAAGAATTCACTTGATAAATATAATGCATTTCAAGCAGGTTTATTTCATGATATAGGCAAATATTTTGATGAAATAAATACTAATATAATTATGAAAAGATATTATAAGCCATATAATATATATGATAAGGCAACATATCATCAATTTATTGGTAATTATTTAGCAAAAAAAGAATTCAATATTAAAAACAAAAAAGTTCTAGATGCAATAAAATATCATTGTACTGGAAATGCAAAATTGAATGATTTAGGAATGATTGTTTATGCATCTGATAAAATAGACCCACTTAGAGGTTATGATTCCTCAAAAATGATTTATGCATGTTTAGATGATTATTTAAAAGGATTTAAATTAGTATTGAAAGAAAATGTTATCTATTTAGCTTTAAAAGATATAAAAACAGTTCATCCTTTAACTGAAGCATGTATTAATTACTATAAACCAATGGAAGGGAAATAATATGGAAAGTTTAAAATTAGATTTAATAAAAAGAGCATTAGAAGATAAAAAAGCAGAAGAAATAACAATAATTGATGTTTCAAGCAAAACTCCATTTTTTGATTATTATGTAATTGCCTCTATTAACAATAATAGACATGCAAGAGCCTGCGCAGATTTTATTGAAGAATCATTTGAAAAATCCTCACTAAAAATTCGTGGTATAGAAGGTAAAAATGAATCTGAATGGGTTATTGTTGATTGCGATAATATCCTAGTTCATCTATTTAGTAAAAATGAAAGAAATAGAATATCTCTTGAGTCTTTATTGGAGAATAATAGATAATGGAACATGTTTCATTAATAATTATTGCAATGGATGAAGAGTTAAATGCGTTATTAGAGGCATTAGACTCTTATGAAATAATTGATGATGATATTTGCAAACGTTATTTATATAAAAAAAATAATATTAACTACTTAATCACTTTAGGAAAAATAGGTAAAGTATCAACAGCATATTTTATTGGTAAAATATCATCATATTACAAAATTGATCGAATTATTAATATTGGAACATCTGGTGCATTACAAAGTTCTTTAAATATTGGTGATGTTGTTATTGCATCTAATATCATTTATAATGATGTAGATGTAACAGGATTTAATTATAAATTAGGACAAGTCCCTTCTATGCCATATATGTATGCTCCTGATGAAAAATATATATCATCTAAAATAACTAATCTAAATGATTTATCTTTTTCAATTCATAGGGGACTAATAGCTTCTGGCGATTCGTTTATTACTAAAGATAATTATGATAAATTACCAGAATTTATTAAAGAAAATGCGTTATGCTCTGAAATGGAATCAGGTTCAGTCGCGCAGTGTGCAAGGATTATTAATATTCCATTTATTATTATCAGATCAATTTCTGATTATGTTTTGTCTAATAATAATTCAAAACAAATGGATATTAATATTGAGCAAGTTTGTAAAAATTGTGCTGAAGTATTAATAAGAATGCTATAGTATAAAATTGGTAGCAAATTAGTAATAATTTAGTAGAAGTTATTATTTTATATAACAAAAAGAATAGAGAAGTAATTTGTGGATGTACAATTAAAATTCTCTGTTTTTTTATTTCAATATTATTTAAAAGTACTAGATTTTATTCGTGCATCGAGACGTATAATTTATCATTCAAACATATTTCGATGCACGTCACAAAATAGCTTATTATAATAAAAAAATTAATAAATAAAATATAAAAAAACTAAAATCTTTAAGTAGTATATTTTTAGTATTAATTTAGTATTTTATTAGTTTTCTTGAAAAGAATTTATAATTTATAAAATTTTATAAATAATTTTTTTTAACAGATTATTAAAGAAATGATGATGTTAAAAATAGTAGGGTAGAGAATAAAATATAAATGCATCGAGACGTGTATTTTATCACACAAACATATTTCGATGCACGTAGTAAAATGATGATTTTTATTAAAATATTCTTAAAAATCAATGCTTTAAACCATATTAATATCAAAGTATATAATTAGTAGCAAATTAGTTAATATTTAGTTTTTTTTTATTGATAATTTCATTTAATTCTATTTTATAAAAAATGATTATTTAAAGCTTTTTATATTTAAGCAATAGGGAAAAGTGATATATTGATTCTATGGAATAATACAAATTTATAAATATAAATTAAATAACATATATAATATTTATTTAAAGACATGTTTTCTTAATTTTGATGTTATATTAACAATATTGTTCAAAAAATATATAACTTCGCATAATCGATATTATGTAAACTAATTATTTAAAAACGCGTAAACTTAAGTTTTTTTAAAATCAAATAAATAATTATTATTTATATTAAATGTAGAATTCAACAATATTTTTTCAACATATAAAAATAGCTTAGATTACTTATTAATTACTAATTATCAACTAAATAATTACTAATTATGTAATTTAAGCTATTTTTAATTATTAGAATAATTCTTTTATAACTTCACCAATAAGTGAGTCATCTTTATCAATATTAAAGTTATATGCAATAGATCTTCCCATATCCGCAAAAGAAGTTAAGTCATTAATTCTTCTACCATCTTTAATTGATTTAGAATAACAGATAAATGGAACTCTTTCTCTAGTATGATCAGTACCTAAATGAGTAGGGTCATTACCATGATCTGCGGTAACAAGTAATAAATCATCATCATTTAAATTATCGATTAATTCTTTTAATCTAACATCAAATTCTTCAATCGCTTTACCATAACCTAATGGGTTTCTTCTATGACCATATTCTGAATCAAATTCAACTAAATTAACAAAACATAAACCTGTAAAATCTATTTTTGTTTCATTTATTGTTTTAATCATTCCATCATCATTTGAAACTGTTTTTTGAGTTCTTGTTACTCCATAACCATTAAAAATATCATTTATTTTTCCAATACAAGATACTTCATAACCTTTTTCACTTAATAAGTTCATATATGTTTTTTTACTTGGTGATAAAGCATAATCATGTCTATCAGATGTTCTTTTGAAATTTGATGAATTAGTTCCAATATAAGGACGCGCTATTACACGACCGACTTTATATTCATCTTTCATACATAATTCTCTAGCAATTTCACAATAACTATATAAATCTTTTAAAGGTATATGTTCAACATTCGCAGCAATTTGAAGAACTGAATCTGCAGATGTATAAACAATTAATGAACCATCACGTGTTTGTTCTTCACCTAATTCTTTTATAATTTCAGTTCCTGAAGCTGAATAATTCCCTATTATTTTTCTCTCAGTTAATCTTGATAATTCATCAATTAATTCTTTTGGAAAACCAGTTTCTGTAAATGTTTTAAATGGATTTTCTGTATAGATTCCCATCATCTCCCAGTGTCCAGTCATTGTATCTTTACCATTTGAGGCTTCTAATGCATTACACACAATTGAGTTTTGATGAATAACTTTAGAAGTACCAATAATAGAATTATTCAAATCATAAAGTCCTAATGCATTTAATGTTTGGATATTTAAACCATTACACTTCTCTGATATATGAACAAATGTATTTGTTCCTTCATCATTATATTTTTTAGCATCATCTAGTGCTCCAATTCCAAGCGAATCCATTACGATTAAAAAGATTCTTTTATATTTTTTATATTTCATAATTAATTTCCTTTCATTAATATTTTACATTAATTTCTATTCATATACAAATCATATGCTGAAAGAATTCTTTTACTAGACACATGTGTATATATCTCTGTTGTTGCTATATTTGAATGCCCTAGTAATTCTTGTACAAGTCTTAAATCTGCACCAGATTCAAGTAAATGCGTCGCAAATGAATGTCTTAAAGTATGTGGTGAAACATTACAAGTTATTCCCGCGATTGAAGCGTATTTTTTTATCTGTTTCCAAAAAAATTGTCTTGTTAATTTATCTCCTTTTTTTGAAATAAATAAATAAATAGATTTTTTATATTCTCTTTTCGATCTAAACTTATCAATATACTCATTAAGATAAAATAATGCATATTCACCGAAAGGAATAATTCTTTCTTTACTTCCCTTCCCTTTTATTCTTATTAATCCTTCATCAAAATTAATTTGATTAAATTTTAATTCTAATAATTCTGAAACTCTTAATCCTGAAGCATACATTAATTCAAGCATTGCCTTATCTCTTAATTCCTCTATTTTATTTATATTTGGAGCATCTAAAAGCGATTCAACTTCTTCAATAGATAAAACATCAGGTAATGATTTTTTTGCTTTCGGTAAATTTATTTTATGTGTTTCATCAATTAATATTTTTTCATTTTGTAGAAAGTGATAAAAAGATTTAATAGAGGATATTCTTCTTATTATTGTTCTTGGATTATTTTTATTATTTACCATTGAGATTATAAAATTATTAATATCGTCATTATTTAAATGTGACGCTAATTTTATTTCTTTTAATGAAGCAAAAAATAGTTTCAAATCATCATTATAGGATTTAATAGTTTGATTTGATAATCCTTTTTCAATTATTTCATATTCAATAAATTTTTCACGTGCATCGTTTAATTCCACTTATTATTCATCTTCTTTCTTTATTTTATAATCTTTTAAAGTCATAAATAATTCTTTATCGACTTTTCTATTTAAATCATTAATTAATAATCTTGTTTTACATTCTTCATTATCTTTATCAATATCAAATAAATTCATTTGTGAATAATATTTTTCTTTTAAGTACAACGAAGAAACACCAACCCCTATTAATCTTACTTCATATCCATTCCAATTTGCATCAAATAATTCCATTGCTGAAAAATATATATCATCTTCACTTTCAATAATTTTATTTAATGTTTTACTTCTTGTTATTGTTTTAAAATCAGAATCTCTTATAGTGATATGAACTGTAGTAGCAATCATCTTTTTACTTTTTAATTCTTTTGAAATATTTTTAGAATGATTTTTAATAATTAAAGATATTTCTTCATATGAAGCAGTATCATAAGAAAATGTTGATGATGTTGATATTGATTTAGGATCAAATAATTCATTTGTTACATTATCATCACCTTTACCTTTTAATAAATCTTTAAAGACAAAAAACATTTTTCCTAATACTTTTCTTAATTCTTCATCATCTCTTATAGCTAAATCTTTAATTGTATTAACACCAATCTTTTTTAATTTAATTGTTGTTTTCTTCCCTATTCCAAACATATCTCCTATTGGAAGTGGATACAATATTTTTGTAATATCTTTTTTTCTTATAATAGTTATACCCATTGGTTTTTTATAATCAGATCCCATTTTAGCTAAAAATTTTGTTGTTGATAAACCAATAGAACAGCCAAGTCCTATTTCATTTTTTAAATCTAATTGTAATTTTTTTAAATATTTAACAGGATCTTTTACATCTTTCATTACATTTGTTACATCTACATAGCATTCATCAATAGAGGCTATTTCAATAATAGGTGAAATATTATTTTTAATAAATGAAAAAAATTTATTAGATAAATCTTGATAATAATTATAATCACCTGGAAGAATAGTTATATTAGGACATAACTTTTTTGCCATATATATTGGCATACCTGATTTAACTCCATATTTTCTCGCTTCATATGATGAAGTAGATATTACCCCTCTTCTTAAAGGACCACCTATTGCTATCGGTTTATTATTTAATTCTGGATGTCTTAGTAATTCAGCATTAGCAAAAAAAGCATTAATATCGATATGCATAATAATTTTACTCATACTTAATCACCCAAAAATATTTTATCAAATCTAATTTTAATAATCTATAAACAAATTTATTGCATAAATTTAAAGAAAAGTATCTATTGATAATAAAAATTTAACGGATACTCTAATATATTATTATGATATTCTTTAATTGAATCTATAGTACCACATTAGTATCCACTAAAATCATAGAAGAACTTTCTGGTTAAGGTAAATTAGGTACAATATTAAATTATAACTTAAAATCTTCAAAAAATGAATTTTCCATTTTTTAACACATAATTTTCACAAAAAACGTAAATTGACAAAGTAAAATCCGTTTTTAAAAAGAAAGTGCAATTTAGTT
>CAYVZF010000019.1:0-19693 GCA_964456095.1 uncultured Erysipelotrichaceae bacterium | reverse complement strand
GATAAATCTTCATGTTTAAAATGATCTGCAATAAGTGGTGTACAACTTAATTCATCAACTAAACAATCAAAAAATCCTTGAATTTGAGGAGCATGTAATTCAAATGAAATTACTCTATGCACTCCTGCAGTCGATAATAAATTGGCAACTAATTTAGATGTAATTGGTTGTCTTGGCTTTGATTTTCTATCTTGACGAGCATATCCAAAATAAGGAATAACCACATTAATTTCCCTTGCTGAAGCTCTTTTTAAGGCATCAACAAATATTAATACTTCAAATAAATGTTCAGTAACAGGTGAGCAAGTTGATTGTATAACGTATACATCCTTATCACGAACAGACAAACTTGGTTCACAGATTATTTCACCATCTGCAAAGTGATTAACCGCAACTGGTGAAACTTCTAAACCAAGAATACTTGCAACTTCTTCTGTTAATTCTTTGTTCGCGGTTAATGAGAAAATTAATGTGTTTTCTAACATGTTTTTTTAAAATCTCCTTTTCAATATCATTTCTTCATATATTGTTTTTTAGTTGTTTGTTTACTACGGCTTATCGCAAAATCATATTCATCTAAATCTTCATAAATATTAGAATGAGCTGCGACAAATGCATTGTTTTCGATTTTCAATGGAGCAATTAAAACTGAATTACATCCAATAAAAACATCACTTCCTATTTCCGTTTTATGCTTCTTCTTACCATCATAATTTGCAGTTATTACACCACATCCAAAATTAACACGATCATTAACTTCAGCATTACCTAAGTAAGAAAGGTGCTTCATTCTATTTGATGAGCCCATATTAGATGATTTTAATTCATTGAAATTACCAATGACGTTATCGTCTTCAATAGATACTTTTTCACGGAAATGTGAAAATGGTCCAATGACATTATTATCTCCAATAGAAGAATCTTTGCCAACAAACCAACTAATCTTATTATAGCAACCACAAATAAAATTTTCTAGACTAGAATATGGTCCTATAACATTATTTTTACCAATTGAGCAATGTCCTAAAAGAATTACACCATTAAATATGTAAGTTCCTTCTTCAATACTAACAAATGGAGATATTATTACACTTTCAGAAGATGTAAAATATACACCATTATTTTTATGTTTCATGATTACTCTTTTGTTATATTCTTTAAATAATTCTTCGTAATTAATCGAATCATTTAAAATAACAAAATTACTACTTTCATAATTTATACTCTTATTATATCCATTTAAATATCTACCAACTTCTTTATTATTGAATTTTAAAATAACATTTGATTTATTTTTTTTAGATAGATCATAAATATACATAACATCTTCTTTTGTTATAAGTGGAAGCGAATCATTTATTATTAATTCTCCATCTATTTGAATATCTTTAAGCTCAATATCCATCAATTCTTTTATTTTAATACCATAAAACAACATTTCTTTTTTAGTATTTTTTAAATATTTAATATTCATATCAATTTCTCCTACAAAAAAGTTTATGTAATTTATTTAAAAATATTTCTTTTTTTTATACACTTAATGAGTTTATTTTTACTATATATAAGTTCGAGATTAAAGTACTTTTCATTATTTATTAATGGTTTTAAAAAGTATTTATCGCCTTCCCATAAATTTAAACTAAATATTTCACTTTCATCAATCCAAGAAAGTTCTCCTTCTAAACAATCAATAATTTCACCTTCAAATTCATTAGATGAAAATAAAAACATTTCTTCTTCATAATCATCATTAATAAATTTAATATATCCTCTTTTTTTATATGAAACTAATGTTAACCCTGTTTCTTCTTTTACTTCTCTTAGTAAAGCTTCTTCAATTGTTTCATTTGCTTCAATATGTCCACCAATACCAACCCATTTATCTTTATTCATATCTTTTTTCTTCTTATTTCTATGAAGCATTAAGTATTGATTTTCTTTTTTAATATAACATAAAACCGTTCTTTCCATTTTCTTATTTCACTAACATAAGTATAAAATATAAATTAAAAATGCAAAAGATTTTATTAAAATAATTAAATAAAGTATAATATCAAATCGAGGAAAACATATGATACCAAGTAAAAACCCAGCATTATTATTAAGCATTATTAATACTAAATTAAGAGACAATTATAAATCAATTGATGATTTGATATATGATTTAGATTGTTCGAAAGAAGAAATAGATCACATACTAAATAGTATAGATTACTATTACGATGAAAAAACTAATCAATATAAGTAATTATTAAAAAGGATAACGCTATGGAATTAATATTAGGATTAACTTTACCTTTTCTTGGAACTGTTTTAGGCTCTTCTTTAGTCTTTTTTTTAAAGAGCAAACTAAATGAAAAATTGCAAAAAGCTTTATTGGGTTTTGCTTCTGGTGTAATGATCGCGGCATCTATATGGTCATTAATAATTCCATCAATAAACATGTCGTCAAATTTAGGCAAATATTCTTTTATTCCTGCAGCATGTGGATTTATGCTTGGAATATTATTTTTATTACTACTTGATTCTTTAATACCGCATTTACATATTAATTCTGATACTCCTGAAGGATTAAAAAGTCATTTAAAGAAAAACACTATGATGGTTCTTGCAATAACATTACATAATATCCCAGAAGGAATGGCTGTTGGTGTCGTTTTAGCGGGAGCTCTATCAAATAATGCGCAAATTACTTTATCCTCCGCATTAGCTCTGTCTCTTGGAATTGCAATACAAAACTTTCCAGAAGGCGCAATTATATCACTACCACTTAAAAGTAATGGTGAAACAAAATTAAAATCTTTTTATTATGGAGTTGTATCAGCGATTGTTGAACCAATCAGTGCTCTAATAACTATATTATGCATTAACTTAGTGCAACCGATTTTGCCTTATATCCTTTCATTTGCTTCTGGTGCGATGATTTATGTTGTTGTGGAAGAATTAATTCCAGAATCTCAATCTGGTAAGCATAGTAATATTGCCACGATTGCATTATCAATTGGATTTGTATTAATGATGATACTCGATATCACTTTAGGATAATTATTAAATAAAAAATGGCCTTGTTAAGCCATTTTTTAATATTTTAATTTTTTTTATTAGTAAATAAGTTACATTAATATCATCGCAGAACTAGAACCCGCAATAGCGATTAATATTAAAAAATAAAAGATATAGAAAAATATTACAGCAAATGCTAAAACGACTGATGCAGCTTGAATTATTAATCCCGCTAAAGCAAATTTAAAACCTTTCTCAGCATTTTTATAATTCTTTTCTGATTTCTTACCTAAACAAGAAAATACTAAAGCCGCAATACCTAAATAAAGAAATGAACTAGTAAAGAAAGAAGCAATAAATGTTCCTATTCCTACACCGTAGCCAACATTTGCAAATACATCATATACTTTTGATTCTGAACCTATTTTATTTCCACAAGAAGGGCAATATTTCGAATCATCATCAATTACACTATTACATTTTTCACAAATCATAATCAAATCTCCTTTATAATTAAATTAATATCCATGCCATAATCACAGCAAATACACTAATGCCGCATATAGCAAGTATCCCAATAACAATACATGCTACAACTAAAATTGTTAATAAAACTCCACTTATTATTGTAGAAGCAAGTGAAAATTTAAAACCTACTTTAGCTTTATCATTATATGCAAATGATTTCTTTCCTAAACAAGAAAACACAAGTGAAGCTACACTAAAAAATATTGTTAAACCAAATGTTAAGAAAGAAACGATAAAAGTTACAATACCTGAAACATAACTCATCTTAGCAAATACATCCCAAATCTTTTTATTATTTGGAGTGATTTCTTCACTAACAGAGGAAGATTCATTGATCACTTCTTTTACTTCTTCTTCGTTTTCTTTACCACAGTTAGGACAAACATTGCCCTCAACTATGTCATATCCACAATATTTACAAAACATTACTTTTACCTAATAAATAAAAGCATTGCACTTTCATTACCTTGAATTAAATTAGTAATATATTCTATAAATTCTTCAACTGAACCAAATTCAGCTCCTGCAGTTCCTATTCCAATTATAGCAAATAAAATTGTTTCAAAAATAATTGCGTACACTATTGTTAAAATAAAACTAATAATTAATGCCGCGATTGAAAAGCCTAAACCTTTTTTTGCTTTTTTTCTATTATTAAATGATTTCTTTCCTAAACAAGAAAACACAATCGATGCGATAACAACTACTTCAAAACTTATAACAGCGTATGGTAAAATAAATGACGCAATAAATGCAATAATTCCAATAATAAATCCAATATTTGCAAATGTACTCCATAACTTTTCATGCTTTGAATTATTATTTACTGTTTCATTATTTGATACGACATCAACTACTTCTGTTTCTATTTTTTCGCTAAATACTTCGTTACCACATACAGGACAAAACTTACCTTCATCAAATTCTGCACCACATTTTTTACATACCATATAAATTCCCTCCTAAAAGATTTTATTCATAAAATATAATATCATTATTTTTTCATAAAGTTAATATTTAATACTTTATTATTATCAATAACTCTAACATATTAATATGGTAAATTAAGAATAATATTTAATATTGAGCTAAAAACAACTGACAATATTGAAGATATAATTAATGCTGCGATTGAAAAACCTAAACCTTTTTTAGCTTTATCTTTATTTAAAGCCGATTTATTTCCAAGTGATGAGAAGACAATTCCAGCGATCGGAGCAACAGTAGGGACAAAAATTGGAAGCACAAAAGAACAGATAAATGTTATAAGTCCAATAATATATCCAATATTAGCAAATTTGCTCCATAAATTTTCATTATTTGAAATAGCATTATTACTACTAGCGTTATCTACATCATATTCATCAACGAATTCATTATTGCCACATATAGGGCAAAAATTCCCTTCATCAAATTCTGCACCGCATTTTTTACATACCATAATCAATTCCCCCTTATTTTTATAATGATATTAAACTAAGTGATACAAGCAAATAAATACTTATACTTATAGCAACTGCTGCAATCGAAAAACCTAAACCTAAATTAGCTTTATTTTTTTGTTTAACCGATTTCCTTCCAAGAGCGGAAAAAACTATACAAGCAATTCCAAATAATATTCTTGAATTCGCCATATAATATGAAAAGAATGAAACAATAAATGATATTAATCCACCGATATATCCAATTTTTGCAAAAATGCTCCATGGTCTTTCATCATCATTTTTACTAGATTCTATAGTATCATTTGCATCAATAGTTTCTTTGTTGTTTGATGAAGTTTGATTTTCTTCATTTACAACTTCTACTTCAACTTCCTCTACTACATCTTCTTTTATTTCTTCTTTATCATTTATTATTATTTCTTTGCTTTTTAGTTTTTTACCACAATAAGGACAAAAAATAGCATCATCAATTTTCTTTCCACAATATTTACAATACATAGGTCACTCTTCTCCTTAGTTTTTTTTTATTATATACTTACTTTATTAATTTTTATAGTTTTATCTTTAGAAAAAATTATTAAAATATAGTTTTCTTCATTTATACTTTGTATTTTTCTTATAATATATTCTTCACTTATATTATTATATATTAACTTTAGATTATTTATTCCCAAACCAAGCATTTTATTATATGCTTCAATAATCGTCCATTTTGTAACAAATAATTCATTATCTTTTGATAATAAATATATTTCATATTCGTCTTTTGTTAAAACTTTTTTTGCAATATTTAAATGCTTATTGGTGTCTATTATTTCAATATCAATCCCACATTCATCATCACTAATAATTAAAGAAACTAAACTATTAGAATGTGAAATATTAAATTTTATACCACTATTAACTATATATGGCTTCCCATATTCATTTTCTTTAATATCGCACTCTTTTAAATCAATAAAAAAGTCTTTTTTTAAATACTTATTAAGCAAATAATATGAAACAACGCTTCTTATTTTATCTTCAAATATAGAGTATTTATCAAATCTTTTTCTTACATTTATTGGTATTTTATTAATTAGTAGTTCAACATCAATTTTATTTTCTAAAATATCTAATATGTATACTTTTGTCATAATGTTTCCTTTTAAAAGATTAAAGCCCCGTTTTAAAAGAGGGGCTTTAATTTATTTACTATTAATAT
The DNA here is from genome assembly GCA_964456095.1 of uncultured Erysipelotrichaceae bacterium. Classification (GTDB taxonomy): domain Bacteria; phylum Bacillota_I; class Bacilli_A; order RFN20; family CAG-449; genus CANRPC01. Next base: position 13,513 of record CAYVZF010000019.1, on the reverse strand, counting down.
TTATACTAGCTTCAAATGAAGTCGGTAATGTAGTAGATGAATCTAAACTAGTATATCCAACATAAACAATTACTAATTGACCTTTTGTTAAATTTGTAGTATCGAAAGAAATAGTTTTATTTGTGCTAGAAGTAGGTCCATATGAATCACCTAGATATTCAAAATATACACCAACATCATCACTTATAGAAGAACTAGAGAATGTATAAACACCATCATCAGGAACTTCAAATATAAAACAAGATTTATTAGAAGTTAAGTTTAAGGTATTATCACCTTTTGTTAAAATTCCATCTACTTTAATAATATTCAAATTAATAAAATGATCAACTAAACTTTTACTTTCAATAGATAAATGTATGGATGTATTCGCATCAAAATATAAGTCAGAAATAATTCCTTCACTACTAAATGAATATTTTGTTCCATTTATTTTAATTGAAATAAGATTGTAATATAAAGAATTAATGCTAAATAAATAATTACCACTTTCTTCTATATTTAAATTTAATTCAAATCCTTCGAGCAATGATTCTTCACTGAAATCTAAAATATTTTCACCTATTTCTAAATTACCAATTTCAATAATTTTAAAAATTAAAGTATCAACATTTGGATTTATTGAAATTAATTCAAATACAAATGATTCATTACTATCAAGTTTTAATTCTACATAAATATCATTATCTAGCGAAGAATATGTGATTCCATTTATTACAAATGAAACACTTGAACCTTTTTTTGCTGAGAAAGCATAACTTGCTTTATTTGAAGCGATAAATAGTACCTCTTCTTTATTATCATTAACTTTAATAGTATTGCTTCCAACATCTACTAATTTAATATTTTTATTACCATAATATAATTTAAATTTTACGACATTATTACTAACATCTTTTGAATTAACTTTAAATGAAATATTTTCATTATTATTACTTTTAATAACAAGATTTATATCAGATTCATAGTTAATCTCATCATATGAAATAACTATATTAGGATCATCAGAAATGATTGTATATGTATTTAAACTAGATGCATTATAATCAATAACTATTTCATTTATTTTTGAAATATTAACATTATATGCTCCAATAAAATCACCATATTTTAAAGAAGAAAATTTTGGCGTAATAGAAGATTTTTTTAAATCTGTATAAACTGTTTGATAATAACCACAATAAATTAGCCATGAATTTTCATCATATGTAAGTCCATTCCACGATAATTCAAAATTACCAGGTCCATCTTTTACATATATGTCTATAAATTCTTTTAATTCTTGCGTTACTAAACAAACACCATCGCTATTAACTGCATTTTTATAAGAATCAATAAATGAATTATAATCAACTTTATTAATAATTAATGCCTTTGACATAGATTTTTGAGCGTCTGCAAATGATTCACTAATATTAGCATTTGTTTTTGTAATATATGCAAAAAGATAATCCCCATTTTTACTATCAACATGATATAATCCATCTTCTTCATTAAAATAAACATTTGTAGTACCATCATATTTTGCGGGTGTTAATTTACCCTCAGATGGTTTTTTATAAACATTTGGAACATTTGATGCAACTTTTGTTTCAATTTCATTTTCTATTTTACTATTAGTTTTATAATCGTATTTTTCTATACATTTAAAACTAATTGGAAATTCAACACTACGTGCAGTATTTTTAAATGTTACACCGAATACCATTGTATAACCGCTGCTTTCATAACCATAATCGTTGCTTGAAATTTCAAATTCATATTTAAAATTATTAGATGTACCATTATTATCATATGTTTCACAAGGATCATTTGGAATAACTTGCATCGTATTTGAATAATAATCAAGTAAAGGATCATCACTTAATGACCAAGATTCAATGACAAATTTACCAGGAGTTGTTGGTGTAAATGCATAATAATGATAATTATCACTTTCAGTTAAACTAACATTATATACACCTTCTTTGACAACATATGGACCTTTATTTTCTCCATCTTTATATTTACTTCCATCGCCTTCTTGATATGATAGTATTTTAGAAAGAGTTATAGTAATGCTTTTATTTTCAGCATTTACTACATAATAATCTGGATTATATGCGTATCCTTCAGGAATATTATTAATATGAACAGTATATTCATCATCTTTTAATTCATCATTAAAAGCTAGTCCGTTATCATTGATTTCAACAGATTTAGAACAACTTCCTTTATTACACCATTCAACTTTAATACCACCTTTTACAGGTGTATTATCAGGATAAAGTACTTCAACACTATATGAATCCTTTTTTTCGCTTGATACACTACTAGACTCACTAATTTGTTTTTCGCTTGAAATGATATTATCACTTGTTTGCGAAGGATTTTCTTCTCCACATCCTACAAGCAATAATGGTAATACTAACGTTAAAAACACTTTTTTCTTCATAAAACTACTCTCCTATACTTTTATAATAATAGCAAAGTTTAGTCCATGAATGATCTACACCTTTAAATGTATAAACATCCATAAAATTTTGCAATATAGACGCAAGTCTTTCATCAACAGGAACACATCCTTTAGTTTCACCATCATCTGTAATTATTCTGTTTTTATATGCATTCATAGTTGAAGTATAATTAATACCACCTACTATTTCAGCTTCTTCGAATTTATCATATGTTAAATCAAAATAACCTGCTGCAATTAACTCATTTATTGAATAATTAAAGTATGAATAGTATTCAAAATCACAATAAATTAATGACCCTAATTCACCATTTGCTTTTAATTCGTGGTAATATCCATCATCGCCTAAAGCGACATCTATTCCACCCGCGATAATATCTCCAGTAACATCAAAATCATCAGAATAATAGAATGGTCCAAATGAACAAGATGTAAACAATGACATACTTTTACCAATATATTCTATATTAAATTGAATAATACCTGTTTCATACATATCATCAAAACCTGAACAGATATAATAAGGTGTATTAGCCTCTAAATATACATACATACAATAATTAGAAGTAGATAATTCACCAGTTTGATAAATTCTCGCACCTGTATCACTTTCAAAAAACATACTATTATCTCGATCATCGTTTAAGAAAATCCAAGCAACTGTATTGTTATTACTAATACTATTTATTTTATAAACACCTGAATTAGTTGGAACAAATTTACTAAGTTTTCCTCTAGGCATAACAAATGAATCAATATTAACAAAATTTTGATCACCTAATTCCGCTTCCAAACTTGAGAAAGTTGCAAGTCCTTCAATAGGGTCTTTAAATTCTTTATCGACATTATATCCTTCATAATAACAACATATATCATACCATTGATTTTCATATGGTTTATAATCGTCTTTATTACCATTTGCTTTTTCATAATAATATGAAGTGAAATCAATTAATATTTCCTTCAATTCTTCTGTAATAGGAACTATACCATAATCATTATTACTAGCAAGTGTTGCATAGAACTCCATTTTATCAGAATAGTCTTTTTTGCCGAATTTAAACAATCCTTCACTTACCATAGTATTAATAGAATTGGTATCATAATATGTACTTCCTTCACCATAAATATCCGCGAAAAGAATTGGTCCGTTAATACTTCCAACATGATAATAATTATCAGAACTATTGAAATAAATATCTACAACTTTTTCATTTCTTTGAGATGCGCTATTATATGAATATGAAGCATGTCTTTTTATATACACAGATTCGCTTATTTCGCTATTTTTAATAATTCTAACATTTTTAATATAAACTGTATCTTCTCCAGCATAAGAATCACTATCTTTAATATAATGAAGACCTATTTCATAATCACCTTCTGCACTAGCAATAAATGAATAACAAGTTTGCCAATCATCACTTATTCCAGATACAGAATATTCGATTACATCATCAACTTTTACATAAAAATAGTCACCATATTCTTCTGTAGATGCAAAGAAATCAAATACAAATACTTCATTTTCTTTTAAATGAACTTTTGTATAAATAGAAGCAGTTGAATTAGCAATTTTTGCATTAGATGAATATATTGCACTTTTATCTTCATCTATATACCAAGGCCATGTATATTCAGCAAGTTCTTTATCTTGTTCAGCATACCAAGAATTAGTAAAACCATTTCCATTAATAACAGCTTCAATTTTTTTAGTATCAGGCATTGGTTTATTAGGATCAGGTTTAACGCCAGTATCTTCTCCACCGATACTATCTTCTGTGTTGCCTGGAACATAATCGTCACCAATATATTTATCAAAAAGAGTTGTGAAATCTTCTTTTGATGTAACAGCGCCAGCATGTATTAATTGAATTATTCCATAACGGTCAACAATCGCAGATGTTGGATATGCTTGAACATTAAAATCATCAGCTAGAAAAATGCTATCAAAACAAACATCAAAAGAATAGCCTTTGTTAGTTTTAAAACTTGTTAATTGATTCATTGTATCGTAAGGAGAAAGAGCAACAACTGCCACATCATCTTTATAATCGTTATATGCTTCTTCTAAAAATGGAAATTCTAAATTGCATGCAGAACAACTAATATAGAAAAAATTAATAAATACCATATCATAAGTATTAAATAATTCCGATAATGTAATTGTTTCATTTTCTGTGTTAGTTACTGTAAAATCATACATCAAATCACCTTCAACATAGGATGCTATATTACTAGGTCTTTCACCTTCTAATACTTTAGATAAACATGTGATTTCATAATTATCTTCATCAGCATTAATTTTATACTCTTTTTCAAGATAATAACCATCTGGTAAATCGGATAATTTAATCGTGTATTCTTTTTTATCAACATTAAATTCACAATCACCAGTTTCATTAGTCTTTTTAGAACTAACTATGTCGTTTCCTTCATACAAATTTACAGTAACATTCTCTAATTCTTTACCACCAATTGATTTTACTTTTACCGAAAAAGAAGCTGTTACACTTTCACTAAAATTGGAATCAGAACTAGAACTTGATGTTGTTTCATTTCCACAGCTAGATAAAACTCCTACCAATGATGTGAATAAAAGAAATGAATTAATAATTTTATTTTTTTTCATATTTTTTACCACCCTTCTAAATAAATATTATTTAATTATCTAGTAATTAAATTACGAAAACATATATATAAATATATATATTTTGTTAATTATAATAATTTTGGCAAGGAATTTAAATCATTTTCATTAAAACATGTTTTTTTAAGAAAAATATCTACTTTTAACTACCAGTTGATTCATACTTTCTCTCACATAATGACCAAATAATAATAGAAATGAATAACATAAATATACTTACGCATATTATTAATAAGCAAAGTAAATACTTAGGTTCATTTGAAAAAAGAATACTTTCAATCGGAAGTGAAATAATTAATCCAAATGGGAAAATAAATGTTAATATAATTTGAATAATATGTGGAAAAATACTGATAGGATATCTTGTATATTCTAGTAAATTATATACTATTTGAAGTAATGGACCACTTTTTTTAAAAACAAATGCAAGTGAAGCAAATATTATTTTTAATGATGTAATTATCATTGCGCCAAATAGGGTTGAGATAACAAATAATAAACATTTATCAAAAGTGAAATTAATATTAATATTAAATCCGCATACAATTAGCATGATAATACCGATAATTAATTCACCAAAGCCTTCTGGTTGAAATGTTTCCGCGACAACTTGAAATAAAACAGGGATAGGTCTTAAAAAACATCTATCTAATTCACCATTTTTAACTTTATAATAAGCAACACACCATAAATCATCACTAAATAAATGATCAATTGCAACTGGAAGCATAGAAAATCCATACAAAAACCCTAATTGATACATATTCCAACCATTTAATGAAGGAATTGAATTAATAATAAAATATATAGATAAAAGTGAAGCCACATGCGAAATAAAAAATGAGAAAATAGCAATAAATGTGTCTTTTTTATACTCCAAACGAGAAATAATAGATCTCTTTACACATGTAAAATATAAATGTATATATCGTTTCATATTATCCTCCTTGAATAGTAATTTTTTTACTTGCGTGTTTAAATAAAAGCATTGCAAAGAATTCTAAAATAATAATCCATAATACTCCAATGCCTATTAGCTTTATAGATTCTATAACATCAACTTTCATTAGCATTATTAAAACTGGATTTTGTGCCATATTTGCAAATGGTAAGAAATTAATAATATCTTTTATTTCACTCGGAAAAAAAGATAATGGTATTAATGTACCCGCTAAAAAGGAAATCAATACTTCTTTGATTTGATTAATTCCCCAACCTGAGGATGTATAAAAGCACAATACACCAAATATATAATTAATCGTATCATTTATAGTAACCGCGATTAATCTTGCAATTAAAAATAAAATAATGTAAAGCAAAAACATCCAAAATGATGTAAATTCAATAAAGCCTAAAATACCAAAAACAATATAAGCAATTGTTATACATGGAATTCCTAACATAATAAAATTCATCGTTGTCGCACCATATGTAGTAACTAATAATCTAATTCTATAAGATATGGGTTTAGTAAATGACATAGCAATTGTACCATTTTTTATTTCATCATTAATAGTCCATAATGTAGTCCCATCAAATGATACAAATGTAAATATATTTATCATTACAGTGTATGAAATAATTTCATTAAATTTAAATCCATTAATAATAGAATTAAGTCCATCAGGAGAACTTTTATAAACCGCAAGCCAAAGAAAAATTACACATATAATTTGGAAAGAAGAAATTAAAAGCCACGTAAATATACTAAACTTAAACGCTAGTAAATCCATCGCACCCGCTTTAAAAAAAGGTAAATACTTTTTTAACATATCTATTTGTCACCCTTTTCTTCTTGCTCTTTTAAAATATTTTTAACAACATCTTCCACTCCAATTTCAGATATTTTAATATCTTGGACGCGTAATGTATGCAAAAGATAGTCAACGACTATTTTTAAATCTATTTGATCTGCATCAAATTTAGCAATTAATTTATCTTCATCTTTTGTATATGCGATTTTATTTTCAAAAGTATTTAAGTTATCAATGTTTAATTCTTCACTTAAACTAATAGTAATCGTTCTTAAATCACCAAATTTATGTTTGATATTATCAAGTGAACCATCATATATGATTTCACCATCTTCAATCATAATTACTCTTGTACATAAGTTTTCAATATCTTTCATGTCATGAGTAGTTAAAATAACTGTTGTATTATATTTTGCATTCATAATTTTAATTGCAGAACGAATTTTTTCTTTAACTAATACATCAAGTCCTATCGTTGGTTCATCTAAAAATAGTATTTCAGGATTATGAAGCCATGCAGAAGCTAAATCAGCACGCATGCGTTGTCCAAGAGATAAGGTTCTAACTGGTTGATTTAAAAACTCAGTAATTCCTAATGTTTGACACAAAAAATCCATTCTTTCTTTATAATCAGAATCATTGATTTGATATACTTCTTTTAAAACTTTGAAAGACTCTATTAAAGGAATATCCCACCATAATTGAGTTTTTTGTCCAAAAACAACTCCTATTTTTTTTGATACTTGTCTTCTTTTTTTATATGGTTCTACTCCATCTATTAATACTTTACCACTAGTAGGTGTTAATATGCCACACATCATTTTAATCGATGTTGATTTACCCGCGCCATTAGATCCAATATATCCTACAATTTCACCATTATTGATTTCAAAATTAATAGAATTAACAGCTTTCTTTGTAGTATATTTTCTAGAAAATAAAGTTTTAAACATACCAAAAACGCCTTCTTCTCGGATAGGTTTTTTAAACTCTTTACATAAGTCTATAACTTGAATCATATCATTTCACCTCTTATCTTTATAAAATATTTAATATTTTACATTCGGTATTATTGCACCGAATTAAAAAAAATTAAAGATAATAGTAATCATATTTAAATAAAATTTGCTATAATTTTTATTATTAAGAGGATAGCTTATTATGAAAAAAAATCATTAGTTTTTAGTTTTATTTTTTCAACAATAATATGTGGTTTATGTTCATGTTTCCCACTTCTTGTTAATCTTGATATCGATGATTCTAACTTTTCATACTCTTCAATCAATATTGAAGCCAGAATAAATAATGATGGATCTTTAGATATTAGTGAGGATTTTTATTTAAATACAAGTAAAAACATGCATACATATTCTAGAGAAATATATTACAATAAAAATGTTGATAGCAGGGATTTCACTTGTTCTAAAAATGATATTGCAAGTATTGATTTAAATTCATTTTATGTTGAAGTTAATGATAATAATGCAGGCAAATTAACCGCGACATATTACAATCAACTTAACGATAATTTAGGTAATACATCTGATAATATTATTGCTTTTACTGGAAAAAAGAATGAATTAGGCCAAATAATTAATTGTGAAGAAGACAATAGATCGTTTTGCAAAAAACTAGAAATCTATCTTAAAGATGGTATTAGTTCTAATACTAATTATAAGATTAGTTACAAAATTAAAAATGCAGTTTCAATCTATGATGATTGTGCAATATTAAACTGGAAATTACTTCCCACACTTGATATACAAAAAAATAACGTTAATTTAACTTTATATTATCCAAGCAATAACTATACATTAACTGAATCATTTAATGAAAACGGCATAATGTATTTTGGTTATGGTGGGATTAATTCTAATTTTGTTTTAGAAGAATGTTCAAATATTAAATTAGTCGCACACGCTGATAAATTAGAAAGTTATGAAGAGATGGAAATACTAACATTATTTCCAAATGATTTAATTACATCAAATTCTAATACTAATATATCAAATAAAACTATAAAAGAAAAAATAAAAGATCACGTAGAGTATGAAAAATATAAAGATGAAATATATTTAAAAACAAAAGATTTTTTAAAAATTGCAATGCCTTTATCATTAATAATTCTTGTACCACTTTTAATTCTTACATTTATATTTATTTATTTAAAATATGATAAAGAATATAAATCCGATTTTGAGTTTGAGTATTTGCGCGAACCACCTTATGATTATGGACCCGCGATAATGGGATATTTAGTAAACGAAGAAGAAATAAGTGTAGATCATTTAAACGCTACCTTATTAGATTTAGCAAGAAAAAAATATATTAAAATAGATACTCAAAATGAATCATTAACAAGCGACAATCCAAATTATAAATTTATATATGATAGAAGTTTAGATACGTCTAATTTAAATGATTATGAAAAATATCTACTTACTTGGTACTTTGATATTATTTCAGATGGAAAAGATGAAGTAACTTTAAATGAAATTGATAGCTACGTTTCAAAAGAAAAAAATGCTTTAAAATATCAAGAGTGTAATAAAAAATGGAATAAAATGGTAGAAAAAGAATCTAAAAAATATAACTTTTTTGAAAATACAGGTAATATTATTTTAAAATGCATTGTAACAATAATATTAGGTGGAATGTATTCTATATTTGCCATTTTAAGTGCAGTAAAGTTTTATGATAATATATTTTGTTTATATGCATTTTTAGTATCATCATTAACTGTTGCGCTTATTATTTATTCATCTCAAATAAAAAAGAAAACTAAAAATGGTATGGAACATTATGTTAGATGGAAAGCATTTGAAAGATTTTTATTAGAGTTTTCACACTTTGATGATTATCCTGTACCAAGCATAATTGTTTGGGAGCATTTCATGGTATATGCAACAGCATTTGGTATTGCAGATAAAGTTGAAAAACAATTAAATACAAAATTTTCAAATACAAATTATGATGAAATTAATAACATTAATACATCTTATTATTTCTACATAAATCCATATTATATGAGAAGAAGAATATATACTAGTATGTCAAATAGTATTAAAACTATAAACGTAGAAAGAGGTAAAAGATTATCTAATTCTTCTTCAGGTCATCGAGGTGGAGGAGGCTTTGGTGGAGGTACATCTTTTGGTGGTGGTGGAGGCCATTCAAGTGTAAGATAAAAAAATATTTATTATTAAAAAAGCAAGTGTTATAATCAAATTATTAGGAGGAATTAAATATGGAAACTTGGCTCGTTTTACTTATCATTTTTGGAGCATTAATATTTGTTATATTTATTATTGCTTTAATTTTATTTCTTGTCTCGGTATCAATACATAACAACTTAGTTAAAGCAAGAAATAAAGTAAAAAATCAATTTGCTCAAATTGATGTACAATTAAAAAGAAGATTTGATTTAATTCCAAATCTTGTTGAAACAGTAAAAGGTTATACAAATCATGAAGAAAAAATATTAGTATCCTTTGCAGAAGCTAGAACAATATATCAAAAAGCAAGTGAAACAAATGATATAAATGAAATGGCAAAAGCAAATAATACTATTTCAAAGGGCATAAATGCATTTGTAAATGCTGTTAAAGAACAATATCCTGAATTACACGCTAATGAGAATTTTCAAAATCTAATGAAAGAATTAAAAGATACAGAAGAAAAAATTTCTTATCAAAGACAATTCTATAATGATGTTGTATTATCATATAACAATATGGTTGAATCTTTCCCTAAATCAATTATTGCAAAAATGTTCAATTTTAAAACTGAAGCATTCTTTAAAACTGATGAAGTAAGTAGAGAAAATCCTCAAGTAAAATTCTAAAATAAAAAACTCTTATAATTTAGTTAAATTCATAACTAGACTATAAAGAGTTTTTTTTATTCTACAATAAATTCTCTAATACATACTCCATAATTATTAATCACATTAGAGCTAACTTTAATATATCGAGCTTCTTTATTATCCAAAATTATTTCTATTTCTTCTTGTGATAAATAAGAATCTTCACCTACTTTTTCATAATTAATATTATCTTTTGATATATAGAATGAACAATTCTCAAATAAGTCACCATTATGTTCTGTACTATTTTGATAGAATTTAATCTTATTAATCTTTTTTATTGATCTCAAATCTAAAATTATACTTGCTCCTACTTCACACTTCCAATCAAACCATACATAAGTTGATAAATCATTATCAACTATATTTGACATTTGATTATGCTCACTAGAAGACCCAAATCCATTAGGAAATCCAGAATAACTAATTAAAGTATCATTAAGAGATAATGTATTATATTTTACTTCTTTAATAGACACCCATGTTTGAGTATTAGTATTTTGTAAAATAATATATCTTGCTTTAACAGGATTATCTCTTAAATCAAATGTAACAGAGGAGTTGTTAATTTCACCTACATACTTATAATTTTTTGCATCAACAGAGACAAATAATTTACCAACTAGAAAATCATTTGGACTTTGATTACTTCCGAAAAGTAATTTAATATCATAAATATCTTTTACTTCTTCTAAATCTATTCTAATAAACGCATCTTCGTTTGGTTTTCCATTAAACCAACAATATGTAGATTCATCATTATCCATGATATTTTCAAGTGTTCCTTCATAAATTGAATCAAATCCAGAATAAGTAATTCCACTTGGTAAACCTAAATCTATTTTAACTTTATCATTAACTATTAATTTAATCTTTTCGATAAATGGTTTCAAAACACTAACACCATAATCAGCATATTTTGGATTTATATCATACGTTGATGCATTTAATACAGGTTCTTCATGTTTTTTAGAATCATCATAATATTTATTACCATCATTTAATAATTTCTCTAATTCATCTTTTGATAAATTATCATAGTCTTTTAAAATAGTTAAATAGTTATTCATTGCGATACTTGCATCCTTTAATGCCTCAATCCAAGGAAGCATTATATCTTTTAATTTAACATTTTCACAATTATTTAAATAATTATCGATGCTGCTATTTAGTTTATTAAAATAATCCAATAAATCATTGATAACATTTTCACCTTGATTATATTTATTTATAAGTTCTTCAAGTTCTTTTGATTCTTCAAAATATTTTCCTTCATAAGATGTAGCATTTGTTAAATGTGAACAAATAAACTTCAAATCACTAGAAACATTTTTATCTAAATATTTAAATGCTGCTTCATAACTTGTATCAACATCAAATGAAGATGTATTCCAACTATAGTCACAAACAGTAAATATTGCAAGTTTTGAAGGTTCAGCTTGAGGCATTGGATTTGTCACAATACCTTCAAAAGCTACATTGTTAGTATATTTAACATTTAATACTTCACCTTTACCCATTAATAAATGATCTGTAGAGTAATCATTAACAGGCCAGTTAAGCCAAAAGAATGGCTTTCTATTTGTTAATGAATAAAATTCATCAAATTTTCCTGTTTTCATAGAGGAACATACATCATTGCCCGTCCACATAATATGTATAGAGTTATCTAATCCGTCCATTAATGATGAATAATATTTTTCCAAATCAACTTTTAAACGAATTTCAGATTCATAACAATATGCACTAGGAACAAATATTAACTCTTCTGCATCTTGCTTTTCTTTTAAAAATGAAGATAAATCATTAAGTAATCTTTTATGTAAACTTCCATCTTCTAATAAACCACTTTCAACTCCAACATCATCCGCGGATACAACAAATTGTCTAACACCAGCATCATATAATTGATTAAACTTGTTTTTAATAGCAATAAGTCCCTCTGAATAATTTGATTCTGTTATTTTATTTGACATAAATGGATGTATCGCCCATGCTAATTTTGTTTTAGTTTCTAGGCCAACTTGAATTTGTTCTTTTAATATTTCTAAATCATTTTCAGAATATAATTCTTTCCAAGAAGTAGAATGATAAGCATCATCTTTTGGAGCATATATATAAATATTACTTTTGAATTTTGAGCCAAAACGCATCAATTCTTTTCTTTCTTCACTAGTCCAAGGAATACCATAAAAACCTTCAATAAATCCACGATAATATGATGAAGAATAATCTTTTATTTCTAATCCTCTAATAGAGGAATCCGTTTGATCAAATATCAAATCTAATGTTGAAAGACCATAAAAAACGCTATCAGAATCTTTACCTATAATAACTATATTATTTTCATCAATGTTTAAATAATATGAATCAATCATTTGTTCGATAAAATCAAGATTACAATTAACATAATTATTTATAATACTATTAGAATTATACACACCTAATAAAAGATTATTTTTATTGTTTTCAATACTAGAAGATTTTTTTGCTTTAACATTCTTTTTAGAAAGAACATCAAAAGCTTTATTTTTAGTATAAATATCTATTTCATCATCAAAAATAATATTGAAACTGTTTGAAATATTTAAATAATAATCTTTGTATACTATATTTTGTACTGTCGGATATATTTCATATTCTTCCTTATTAGTAGAAGCATTAGTCGCGCTTATACTTGTTAAAGAAATTAAAGAAACCAATCCTAAACCAAATGCACTTGTTTTTTTCATATTATCTACCTCGATATTGTAGCGTACTTAACATTTTTTAATGCTGTATTTTGCTTA
>CAYVZF010000018.1:0-19786 GCA_964456095.1 uncultured Erysipelotrichaceae bacterium | reverse complement strand
GATTAACGTATTAAGATTTGATTGAAGTTATATTTCTTGAAAAATAAGATGTGAATATTTATAATTATTTTTGTTAATATACTTTTAGTATATTTAAGGAGAAAAAAGATGGAACAAACAAAAGAAGAAAAAGGTTTATCGCTTATTGATGTTTTCCACGCAATTAAAAGACATATTATTGCAATTTTGTTAATTGTTATATTTTGTGGTTGCACTGGAGTTGTATATGCAAAATGCTTTAATCCAATAAGTTATCAATTAACAACAAATGTATATGCTACATATACAGGAACACAATCAGGTAGTAGTTCAGTAAGTGGATCTGAAAGTTTGAATTATGGTAGATTGGCACCTAAAACATTTGTTGATGCTTTAAATAACGATAATAATATTTGGCGTAAGATTGAAGAAAAAGCTGAACTAATAATTAAAGAAAATGATGAAATGTCAGGAATTGTTAGAAGTGAAGATTTCTTTACTGATGAATTTACATCTAAAACTATTGGTAAAGGATTAACTGCATCTTGCGATAGTGATTTAAATTCATTTATTTTTTCTATTACTTATGTTGATTCTGATAAAACATTAGTTGCACCTGTCATAGATGCTACTCTTTCTGTTCTTACAGAAATAACAAATAAATCAAATACGGATAGCAGATATGATTTATTTAAATTGTTTACAATTTCATATTTACGTGAAACTTCTTCAATTGAAGGTGGCGCGATTGTTTCAAATGACGATATTACAACAACGAAAAAAAGATCAACCAAAAAATTAACAGTGGTTGCATTAGCTATTGGTGTAGTTTTAGCTGCAGGATATGTACTTGCATTTGAATTAGTTGATCAAAAAATAACAAGTAGAAAAACAATAGAAGAGAATTGTGATTTAAAAATCATCGGATTAATTCCTGATTTGGGCGAAGCTCAAAATAAAGGAGGAAAACTTTATGGCAAGAAAAAATAATAATATTATTAGAGAAATATATGATGATACTACATCTATCCAATCTGAAGCATATCAAAAACTTCAAGTTAATCTAGATTATGCATCAATAGATAAAAAATATAAAATTATTTCATGTGTTTCTGCTGCACAAGGCGAAGGAAAAACAACAACACTTGTTAATTTAGCTAATATATATGCTTTAAAAGGTGCAAAAGTTTTAGTGATTGATTTAGATTTAAGATCTCCTGTAATTCATAAATTTTTCAAAATTCCTAATGATTTAGGTATTACTGATTATTTGGTTGATAAAGCTAAAAAAGAAGATATTATACACAAAAATGTTAAAACAAATATAGATGTAATTACCAGAGGTAATAAAACACCATTTCCTAGTAAGTTATTAGAATCAGAAAAACTCTTTAACTTTATTAATGAAATTAAAGATGAATATGATTATATTTTTGTTGATGTATGTCCACTTCTTTTATTCTCTGATGCAATACTTGTATCAAAATTTGTCGAAGTATTTATTCTTGTTCTAGCTATGGGCGTTACAAGAAAATCTGATTTAAAAGAAGTTATGAAGTTAATTAACACTGATAAATTAAATGTTGTTGGTGCTGTTTTAACAAGAATGAAAGTATCTAGAAAAGGATATGCATGTGGTTATGGCTATGGACAAGCACATTCATATGGTCCTAGTTATTTTTCAAAAGAGGAAGATGAATAAAATTATGTTAATTTAGGGAAGTTTTGCGCTTCCCTTTTGTTTTTTTAGATAAGGAGGGATAATATTGATTGATATTCATACACACATATTACCTAATGTTGATGATGGATCACCTTCACTTGAGGTCTCTTTATCAATGTTAGAAGAACAAGTTAAACAAGGTGTAAAAGAAGTTTATCTTACTCCACATGTATGTTTTGGAAATAAACAATATTATGAAAAAGAAGAATTAAAAGAAAAATTTGAAAAGTTTAAAAATGCATGTAAAAATATACCTATAAATTTACAATTAGGTGAAGAAATATTTTATAGAAGTAATAGTTATGAAGCTTTTAAAAATGATAAATTTTTACCATTAGGTGATACTAATTATTACTTAGTGGAGTTTTCTTTGTCACAAGATTTTGAAGATATTGAATCTACAGTATATAATTTAACTTGCTTAGGTAAAAAAATAATTATTGCTCATCCAGAAAGATATTCATATATGAAAGAAGATCTAATGGATAGATTAAAAGAAGCGGGAGCATATTTTCAAATTAATGCATCTTCAATTTTTGGTGATTTTGGTAAGCATGCAAAAAAAAGAGCAAAGATATTATTGAAAAAAGGCTATGTTGATTTTGTTGCTAGTGATTGTCATAATATGGAAACTAGAAAACCAGATCTTGCTGAATCAATAAGATATATTGAAAAAAAATATAAAGTTAAAATTTTAAATGAATTAAAATAATTATTTTTTTGACATATAAATGGGATAAAAATGAATTGTATATAAGAAATTTTATTGTTAAAAACAGTCATTTTTGTTATTTTAGTTATGGTAATTACTATTTATAAATAGTAAAGGGGGATTTATGGGCGTTGATACTAATGTTATTAATGAACAAATAGTTCATAATGATTTAAATTCAAATGTTAGTACAAAAGTACGAGTTGAAGTAAAAAAGAAGAGTAAATTATACTTTTTCTTTAAAAGAGTATTTGATATATTTTCATCTTTGGCAATGATTATTTTATTATCACCAGTTCTTTTAGTGTTTGCTATTCTTGTTAAAGCAACTTCAAAAGGCCCTGTCCTTTTTAAGGATAAAAGAGTTGGTAAAAATGGTAAAACTATTTTTGTTTGGAAATTCAGATCTATGTATGTAGATGCGGAAGAAAGATTAAAAGATTATTTAACAGAAGAGCAATATGAAATATGGTTAAAAGAAAGAAAAATTGATGATGATCCTAGAATTACCAAAATTGGAAAATTTATAAGAAAAACATCTATTGATGAATTACCTCAACTTTTTAATATTTTTAGCGGTAAGATTTCTGTTGTTGGTCCTAGACCAGTTACTGAGTTTGAAATAGAAACAAATTATGACGAAGAAGATAGAAACGTTTTACTTTCTATGAAACCTGGTCTTACTGGTTATTGGCAAGTTTATGGTAGAAGTAATGTGGATTATGAATCTGGTGAAAGACAAAAACTAGAATTAGAATATTATAGACATAGAGGTTTCTTTTTTGATTTAAAATTAATTTTTATGACAATTCCTTCTGTCTTAAAACATAGAGGAGCTAAATAATTATGAATATTAAACTTTTAAAATCACATTACATTAAACATTTTGGTGATGACTTAACAAAAATAAGAACCTCTTATTGTCCATATAGAATTTGCCCACTTGGTGCTCATGTAGATCATCAATTAGGATGTGTAACAGGTTTTGCTCTTAACAAAGGTATTTCTATCTATTATTCTTTAACATCAAATGGAAAGATTGATTTATATAGTTATGGATTTGAACGTGGAATTCATTTAAGAATTGATGAAAATTTAGAAAAGAAGGATGACTGGGGAAATTATATTCGTGGTGCACTTTATATCTTAAGAAAACATTATAATATTAATGTAGGTATTAAAGGATATATTTATGGTGAACTTCCTGTTGGTGGATTATCATCTTCTGCCGCGGTTATTATTAGTTTTTTAAAAGCAATCGCGGAAGCTAATTACATTGAGTTAACCAATAAAGAATTAATTGATTTTGCATATTTTGCAGAAGTTGATTTTGTTGGTATGCAAATTGGTAAATTAGATCAATCTTGTGAAGTACTTTCTAAAGAAAATGAATTATTATTTTTAGATACTAAAACTGAATCATATAAAACAATTCCTTTTGGAAGTAAAAAGATTAATTTTAAATTTTTAATTATTTATTCAGGCGCGGCAAGAAAACTTGAAAATAGTGCATATAACACTAGAGTTGATGAATGTAAATCTGCAGCATATTTTACTAAAGCATATTTAGATAAGCCATATCAAAAATATAAAGATACATATTTAAGAGATGTTTCTTATGAAGATTATGTTTTAATAAAAGATAAGTTACCTAACAATTTTAGAAAACGTGCTGACCACTTTTATTCTGAAAACAAAAGAGTTGATGAAGGTATCAAAGCGTGGAGTAATGGTGATATTAAAAAATTCGGTAAACTTGTTTTTGAATCAGGGAAATCATCTATTGAATTATATGAAGCTGGTTCTAAACCACTTATTTATTTATATGAATTAATGACCAAAACTGATGGTGTTATCGGTGGAAGATTTATGGGTGGTGGATTTAACGGATGTTGTCTTGCAATATGTGAAGAAGATAAAGTTAAAGACATAATGCGTAAAATTGAAAAAGAATATTTAAAGGAATTCCCTGAATATAAGGAAAGTTTTGATTTATTCATATGTAAAACTGCAGATGGAGCGGGGGATAAATAATGGTTTGTATATTTTTATGTGCTGGATATGCTACAAGAATGTATCCTTTAACCGAAAACTTTCCTAAACCACTTTTAGATGTAAAAGGGAAAACTATTTTAGATTATCTTTATGATGATTTAAAAGCTAATACAAATATTAATGATTATGTTGTTGTTTCTAATCATAAGTTTTATAATCACTTTTTAAAATGGAGTGAAAATAAGAATGTTAAAATATTAGATGATGGATCAATAGATAATGATAATAGATTAGGGGCGGTTAAAGATATATTATTTGCTATTGAAAGTTTATCAATAGATGATGATATTTTAGTACTTGCCGCGGATAATCTTCTTAATTTTTCATTATCATCATTTGTTAATTATTTTTATGAAAAAAAGAATAATTGCATTATGAGATATAAAGAAGAAAATGTTGAAAAATTAAAAAGAACAGGAAATGTTTTAATAGATAAAGATGATAAAGTATTAGAAATGCGTGAAAAAAGAATATTTGATAATTCTTTTTGGGCTGTTCCACCATTTTATATCTTTAAAAGAGAATCATTAAAAGAATTTTCTAGAGGTATAAATGAAGGATGTAAGGTTGATGCACCTGGTAATTTTATTGAATGGTTTTCAAAAAATAATAGTATATATGCATATTTAATGCCAGGAACTAGATTTGATATCGGGAATTTAGAAACGTATTATAAGATTAAATAAAGGAGATTACTATGGCAAATATTTTATTTATTTCACCTCAATTCTTTGATTATCAAATTAGATTAACAAAAGAAATGGAAAATCAAGGGCATAATGTTTTTTGGTACAGTGATAGACCAAAAAATAATTTTTTAAGTAAAGCATTGATTAGACTAAATAAGAATTTGCTAAAAAGAAAGACAAATAAATATATTGATAAAATTATTAAGGAAACATCCGATAAAAAAATTGATTATGTTCTTGTTATATTTGGACAATCATTTTCAAAAGATAATATTTTAAAATTAAGAAAACAATTTAAACATGCAAAGTTTGTTTATTATACTTGGGATGCTGTAGATAATTTTGCTGTAATTAAAGAATTATATCCATTATTTGATAGTTATTACTCTTTTGATAAAAAGGATTGTAAAAAATATGGTTTTAAATTTTTACCATTATTTTATTCTAATGATTATATTGAAAATGAATATGAATATGATTTTGCATTAATTACAACAGTTAAAGCTGGTAAATTATCTAATATAAAAAAAATATTAAATATGATTCCAAGTGATGCAAAAGTATATAAACACTTATATATTCAATCAAAATTAGTTTATTTATATTACAAAATTAAATTAAAAGAATTTAAAGGAACAAAAATAAAAGATTTTAAATATTTTACTTTAAAACAGGATGAAGTTAATGATATTTTATCAAAATCAAAAGTTGTAATAGATATTCAAATGGGAAAACAAAATGGATTAACAATGAGAACATTTGAAACACTTCATTTAAACAAAAAATTAATTACATCAAATACAAATATTAAACAGTATGATTTTTATTCACCAAATAATATTTTGTGTTTAGAAGATATTAAAGAAATGGTTAATAGTAATTTTTATAATGAGACATTTGATTTAAATAATAAATTAGATTCAAAATATTCAATTGAAAGTTTTGTAAAGCAATTATTAAAATAGGAGAAAAAAACAATGAAAGGTATTATTTTAGCGGGAGGTAGTGGAACAAGATTATATCCACTTACAATGGTAACAAGTAAACAATTATTACCAATTTATGATAAACCAATGATATATTATCCGTTAAGTGTTCTTATGATGGCGGGTATTAGAGATATATTAATTATATCAACACCTACTGATTTACCTCGTTTTGAACAATTGTTAGGAAATGGCGAAAAGTTTGGAATCAATTTATCATATAAAGTCCAACCATCTCCTGATGGACTTGCTCAAGCATTTATTATTGGTGAAGATTTTATTGGTGAAGATTCTTGTGCGATGATTTTAGGCGATAATATTTTTCATGGTGCGGGTTTAATTAAACATTTACATAAGTCTGTTGAACGTGCAGAAAATGGTGAAGCAACTATATATGGATATTATGTTAATGACCCTGAAAGATTCGGTATTGTTGAATTAGATGAATTTAATAATGCAATATCAATAGAGGAAAAACCAAAGAATCCAAAATCAAACTATTGTGTTACAGGATTATATTTTTATCCTAAAGGAGTTAGTAAATTTGCAAAACAAGTCAAACCATCACCTCGGGGAGAATTAGAGATTACCTCTCTTAATAATATGTACTTAGAAATGAAAAAATTACATGTTACAACTATGGGAAGAGGATATTCTTGGCTAGATACTGGTACACATGAATCTTTAGTTGATGCTTCAAATTACATTAAAATATTAGAAGAACATCAAGGAATTAAAGTATGCTGTCCAGAAGAAGTAGCGTATATTAATGGTTGGATTAGTAAAGAAAAGTTAATTGAAGCTGGTAATTCAATGAGTAAAAACCAATATGGACAACATTTGCTTAATGTTGCAGCAGGAAAGATTAAATATTAAGGTGATATTATGGAATTAATTAAAACAGACATTGAAGGAGTATTTATATTAGAACCTAAAGTATTTGGAGATAATCGTGGTTATTTTATGGAAACATATAATGAAAACGAATTTAAAAAATTAGGCCTTAATTATACCTTTGTTCAAGATAATCAATCAAAATCAAAAAAAGGTGTTTTACGTGGACTTCATTTTCAAAAGACATATCCTCAAGCAAAACTTGTAAGAGTTTTACAAGGAGAAGTTTTTGATGTTGCTGTTGATTTAAGAAAAAATAGCCCATCATATGGTAAATGGGTAGGAGTAATATTATCTAGTGAAAATAAAAAACAATTTATGATACCACGTGGCTTTGCTCATGGATTTGTAGTTTTAAGTGAAACTGCAACGTTTACTTATAAATGTGATGAATTTTATCATCCTGAAGATGAAGGTGGTATCATGTGGAATGATAAAGATGTTGCTATTGATTGGCCAATTAATGAAGAACCTTTACTTTCAGAAAAAGATAAAAATCATCCATCTTTAAAAGAAAGCAAAATCAGTTTTTAATTTAGAGGTGTGTTATGAAAATATTAGTTACGGGAGCAAATGGATACATAGGTTCAAAAGTTGTTAAAGTTTTATGCGATAATAATGTAGAAGTAATTGCAACAGATTTTAATGATAATAATATTGATAAAAGAGCAACCTTTATTAAAGCAGACATCTTTTCTAATAATGATAATTGGTATACTTTTTTTTCTTCACCAGATGTATGTATTCATTTAGCATGGAGAGATGGATTTGTTCATAATTCAAAATATCATATGGAAGACTTATCATCACATTATAAATTTATGTGCAATTTAATTGATAATGGATTAAAACAAATTGCTTGTATGGGTACAATGCATGAAGTAGGATATTATGAAGGTGCAGTTGATGAAAATACGTCATGCTCACCACTTTCACTTTATGGCGTAGCAAAAAACGCATTAAGAAAAGCTATTGAAATATATGCTATAAGTAAAAATGTTAAATTTCAATGGTTAAGAGCTTATTATATATTTGGTGATGATTTATATGGAAATTCTATTTTCTGTAAAATTAGACAAGCTGTTAAAGATGGAAAAGAAACATTCCCATTTACTACAGGTAAAAATAAATATGACTTTATTCATGTTGATGAATTAGCAAAACAAATATCAATGTGTATAATACAAGATAAAATTTTAGGAATAATTAATGTGTGCTCAGGTAAACCTATTTCACTTGCCAATCAAATTGAATGGTATATTTCATATAACAAATTGCCAATTAAATTAGATTATGGTAAATATCCAGATAGACCATATGATTCACCATGCATATATGGCGATGATAAAAAAATAAAAGAAATATTAGGAGGTAAATAATATGGCTAAGTTTTTAATAACAGGAGGTGCAGGCTTTATAGGAGGGAACTTTCTTCATATAATGGTTAACAAATATCCTGAAGATAAATACGTTTGTGTTGATGCATTAACATATGCAGGCAATATGGAGACATTAGAGCCAATTATGAACAAACCGAATTTCAAATTTGTTCATGAAAATATATGTAATAGAGAAGCTATATATAGATTATTTGAAAAAGAACATTTTGATTATGTAATTAACTTTGCTGCTGAATCACATGTTGATAGAAGTATTGAAAATCCTGAAGTTTTTTTAAAAACAAATATATTAGGTACACAAGTATTAATGGATGCTTGTAGGAAATATGGTATTAAAAGATATCATCAAGTTAGTACAGATGAAGTGTATGGTGACTTACCTCTTGATAGAAAAGATTTATTTTTTACAGAAGAAACACCTATTCATACTTCTTCACCATATAGTTCATCAAAAGCAGGTGCAGATCTTTTAGTTTTAGCATACCATAGAACTTTTAAATTACCTGTAACTATTTCAAGATGTTCTAATAACTATGGCCCATATCATTTTCCAGAAAAACTGATTCCTTTAATGATACAAAAAGCATTAAGAAATGAAAAACTACCAGTATATGGTAAAGGTGAAAATGTAAGAGATTGGTTATATGTTGGAGACCATTGTAATGCGATTGATTTAATAGTAAGAAATGGTAGAGATGGTGAAGTATATAATATCGGTGGACATAATGAAAGAACGAATTTAGAAGTTGTTAAAACAATTCTAAGAGCGTTAGATAAACCAGAGAGTTTAATTAATTATGTAACAGATAGACCCGGACATGATTTAAGATATGCAATAGATCCGACTAAAATTGAAACAGAATTAGGGTGGAAGCCAGTACATAATTTTGATACAGGAATTCTGGAAACAATAAAATGGAATCTTGATAATCAAGAGTGGTTAAAGCACGTTGAATCAGGTGAATATCAAAATTGGATGGAGAGACAATATGATAGAAAATAAGAAAGTCATATTAATTTCACACTTGCCTCCACCAGCGACTGGAATAGGAAGTTGGACAAAAAGGGTTATAGAAATAGGCCTTCCAAATAATTGGGAAATTTTGCATGTTAATTCAAATACAATAAATGGTAGAGACCCATTTAGAAATACAAAAAGATCAATTAAAGATGAATATATTAGAACTAAGAATATTTATAAACAAGAAAAAGAATATTTAAAAAGTAATAAAGTAGAAGTTGTACATACTTGTATTCCTTGTACACCTTTAGGAAATATTAGAGAAATAGGATGTGCTCGTATTGCACGTAAACATAAAGTGCCATTTATTTTACATTGTCGTTGTACAGTTCCAAATGTTGTTAATTCATGGTGGAAAAGATTTTTATTTAAAAAATTATTAAAAAGATGTACGGGTGTTATGGTATTAAATACTCCATCATATGATTTTGTAAAATCGTTAAATGATAAAGTATATGTGGAAATAATACCAAATTTTGTTGATTCAAAAGAATTAATGGTACCAAAAGATAAAAAAGAGATTAAAAATATTTATTATGTTGGTGGTGTTACTGAAGAAAAGGGTGCAAATATAATAATAGAAAGTGCAAAATCATTCCCTAATATTAAATTTCATCTTATTGGTAACATAGAACCTCAAATAGAGAAGATAGAAAAATCAGATAATGTTATTTTATATGGAATGAAAAATCGTGATTTTGTTAATAGTGAATTAAAAAATGCGGATGTATTTTTATTTTTAAGTAGATTTTGGGGAGAAGGTTTTTCTAATGCTTTAGTAGAAGCGATGGCAAAAGGAATTCCTTGTATTGCAACAGATTGGGCCGCAAATAAAGATATGATAGAAGATAAAGGTGGTATTATTTTAAATAATAGAACTGTAGACGATTTAAATTCTGCAATACAAAAAATGATTGATAATCCAAGTAAACTTAACGAATATTCATCTTGGAATATTGAAAAAGTTAACAATAATTATATTGATAAAGTTGTTTTAAAGCAATATACTATTTTTTATGAACAGATAGTTCATAAAGGAGTAAAATAGGATGGATGCAATAAAAAAAGTCAAATTAGATAAATTATTATTAATCCTTGTTCTTGTTTTTATTTGCTTGTATAATTTTTTGTCTTATTTTAATTCTTCGTGGGAAAAAAATGGAGATTCAATTCATCAATTAAGAAATAGTTCTTTGATAATTAATTTGTGTATTTCTGGTGCTTTATTTTGTTTGGTAGCACTTGTTTTTTTGTTATTTATTAATAAAAAATATCCATTGAAAATATCACTTCCTATAATCTCTTTGACTTGTTTTGGTATTTTTTGGAGCATTTATGCTGTATTAATTGATAAAGTGTCTATTTTTGTATTATTGCGTGACTCATTTCCGCCTATATCGTTAATTGCAGCAGGTATAATGTTAGCGGGTTATAATAATGAGTTTTGGAAAATAATAAAAAAGATGATATTTTTAATTGCGTGTATTTTTACTTTATTTTCATTTTATGAAATAATAATTGCATTTATAAAATTTGGTTTTGAATATAGAATTACATATGGAGCACCTATGTATTTGTTTGAAATTGGATTATTTGCCACATATGGTCTAGTTATATTAACAGATGAGTGGAAAAATAATAAAAAAATATTAGTGCTTATTTTGATTATATTGTTATTTTTTAATAGCGCTATTTTACAAGGAAGATCGTGGTTTTTGCAAACATGTTTTCTATTTATTATATACATTTTTAACATTAAAAATATTTTAAAAAATCATAAAGTGTTATCAATACTTGTTCCATTAAGTATTGTTGGAGTTACTAGTATAATTTTTATTAATAATATTGATTTATTTGAAGGATTAATTAATAGATTTTCAAATTCTGGTGATACTAGAACATCACAACTTGAACAGTTCTTTAATCAAGTTTCAATTGATAAATTATTAATCGGTCAAGGAACCAAGGCTTCCTACACTTATTCCCGATATGAAACATTTAATTTTATTGATAATCAAGTTTTACTTTTTATGTTTAGATATGGCATTATACCAACAATTAGTTATTGCTTTATAGTTATATACCCAATTGTCAAATCGCTTATGATGAAAAATATTAAATTGTTTTATAAAAGCATAACAATGATTGTGTGGCTTGCTGCAATGATGGGAGTAAGTGTTTATTTTAATATTTCTTTTGGTACAATGTCAATTATTATAATGCTTTATTGCGGTAGATTATTTTATGAAATTGACAATTACAATAGTACTAATTTGAGTACTGGAGTGTAATTATGAAAAAAGTATTATTTATTGTTCCATCTTTATCTAATGGAGGAGCTGAAAAAGTCGTTTCATGTATTAGTTCTGCGCTTGCTAATAAAGGATATGATGTATCTTTATTAATTTTTTTTCACACTAATAAAGAGTATGAGATTGATTATAAAGTTAAACAAATTTGTTTGTCTAATGGATTTGAAGATGCATATATTAAAATTAGTGGATTAAAAAGAATAAAGTTGATTAGAAAAATAATTAAAGCAATTGATCCGGATATTATTTTTCCTTTTTTGGATCATGTATGTTCTTATACTTTTATATCATCTATTTTTTCTAAATATAGAAAACGTATTGTTTTTACGGAGAGAAATAATAATAAATACTCAAATAAAAAAAATAAGTTTTTAAAACAATGTTGTCAATTGTTTGTAAAACGTATTTTAGTTCAAAACAATGGACAAAAGCTAATTCTTTCTAAAAAAAATCAAAAAAAAGTTATTATTATAGCTAATCCAATTGATGAAAAATATTTTAATTATTCAAAATGTTTTAATGATAGATGCAATAGAATTGTGTCAATTGGTAGACTTACTAATCAAAAAGATTATTTTCTTGCTATAAATGCATTTAATAATGTTTCGAAAAAATATTCAAATTTAATGTATTATATATATGGCAAAGGTGAAGATGAAGAAAAAATTACTACTTTAATTAAAAAACTTAAATTAGAAGATAAAGTGATATTAAAGGGATTTACTTCAAATATTAATGATATATATGAAAATGCTGATATGTTTTTGATGACTTCTAAATTTGAAGGACTTCCTAATGCATTAGCAGAATCTTTGACGGTTGGATTGCCTTGTATTTCATCTGATTGTGAATTTGGCCCATCTGATTTAATTGAAAATGAAAATATGGGGATTTTGGTTAAAGAACATACAGTGGAAGCATTTGAAAAAAATATGATATATATGATAGAAAATTATGAGTTTTATGTTTCTAGATCAAATGAAACAAAAGAAATCATGAAAACAAAATACTCGTTAGATGTTATTACTAAAGAGTGGATAAAATTGATAGAGGGTTAAACTATGAAAAAGATATCATTATTTTCAAAATTGTCTCCTAAAAAAATATTTAATAAATTAATTAAAGATATTAAGATTATATTTAAAAAAGATATAGATGTATCTACAGAAGAAGGAAGAAAGCAAAAAAGAGAACAAGCTATTGCTTTAACATCTGTAATTGCAACTATTGCAAAAGTAATTGCTCTTCTTGTTCCTTTTATAACAATAAAAGTATCTAAAGCATATTTAGGAGATGAAATATATGGATTATGGAGTTCTGTTAATTCTTTCTTTGCTGCATTTGCTTTTGCGGATTTAGGTCTTGGAAGTGGACTTCAAACGAATTTATCGAAAGCTAATGGTAAAGATGATATAGAAGGAAGTAAAAGACTTATTTCAAGTACATTTATTGTTTTATTAAGTGTTGCAGGTATTTTAATATTTGTATTTTTAGGTATATACAAATTTATTAACTGGGCATCTCTTGTTGGTGCAGAAAACGAAGAAGCAATAGCTCTTGCTGGCCCTGTATTTTTAGCTGTTGTTATTCCAAAATTAATAGATGTGCCTATGGGACTTACACAAAGAACACAAGTTGCATTACAAGAAGGATATAATTATTATATTTGGGCAATGGTTGGTAGTGTGTTATCTATTTTATCTGTTTACTTAAATTCATATTTAGGTTCACCTAAAATTATTATGATTCTTTGTAGTGCTTCAATTCCTACAATTGTTAGTATAATTAATTTTGCTTTTTATTTTTGCATTTCAAAAAGAAAATCATTTTTTCCAAAATTTAAATATTTTAATTTAAATACATGTAAAACCATGTTTGTTACAGGTGTTGGTTTTTTAATTGTTCATATTTTAATGAATATTGGGTTAAGTAATATTGATAGTTTTGTTGTTGGAAGAATTGAAGGATTATCAACCGCAGGTTCTTATTCTATATGTTTAAAAGTGGCTCAAATTATTAATATTATTGCAAATATGTTTGGACTTCCATTATGGGGAGTTTATGGAGAAGCTCTTTCTCGTGGCGATATAAGTTATGTTCGTAAGCATGTTGTTAAACGTTCGTTTATAATGATAGGTTTAACATTATTTGTAACAGTGTGTGGAATGATTTTGTCTCCAATAGCATTTAAACTTATTGCGGGTGACGATTTTACATATAATCCACTTACATTACTTGGTATGTTTTTACTTCAATGTATTTTTGCTGGTGTTAATCCATTCTTTATGATTTTAAATGGAACAGGTGATGTAAAAACTCAAATTCTAGCATATGGAATATTTGCTCCAATTTCCTTTGTATTAAAGTATTATTTAGCATTAAATTTTGGTGTTGATGTTATTCCTTGGGTCACCGCGATTTCGTATTTGATTGTAATGTATCCTCTTATTATTAGAAGAGCATTTAAGATTATAAATGGATACGATAAAGAAGAAATTAAAAATATTAACCAAAATGTTATTTCAAGTGAAAATAAGAATGATTACATTAAAAAAATTAAGATAAATATTTTTATTGAAAAGAATACTGAGGAAAAATAATATGGATAATGAATATAAATATGTCGTTGAAATACCATCATATGGCGATGTTTACGATTATTGTTTTGAAGAATTAAAAAATAATGATAATGTTTATTTGATAAAAGATTATATTATTTTTAAATCAAAATTTTTTAAAAAAATATATCAATATCATTTTACTAAAAAAATACGATTTCCATTTAGAGGATTGTGGAACAATAAATATTATAATAATCCTTTTAAGAAAAATGATAAAATAATTTTTATATTTTCAACACCAAAAAACAACATTCATAGATATGGTGCTTTTGAAAAATTAAGAAAAAGATATCCTAATTGTAAAATTGTATTAAATAAAAATGATTTGATTAGTGAATCAATAATTGGTAAAGTGTGTACTGAAAATGAACTTGATAGTTTTTTGTCATTATATGATTTAGTCACATCTTTTGATTATGGAGATTGTGAAAAGTATAATTTTCTATATAATCCTTTAGTATATTCTGCTCCTAAAGTATTAGAAAGCACGAATGAAGATATAGATGTATTTTTTTGTGGTAGAGCGAAAGATAGATTAGAATTAATTATGAGTACTTTTTATCATTTTAAAAGTAAAGGAATTAAGTGCATATATATTTTAAGAGATGTTCCTTTAGATAAAAGAGTAAATGAAGAAGGGTTAATATATTTGGATAAATTTATGTCATATAAAGATAATCTTGAATATGTTAAAAGGTCTAAATGTTTATTAGAAATTATGCAAGATGGTGGAAATGGATATACTTTAAGAACATGTGAAGCCGTTGCATATAATAAAAAAATAATCACAAATAATTTTGTATTAAAAGATGCGGAATTTTATAATGATAGTATGATTTCTTTTTTTGATAAAGCTGAGAATATAGATTTATCTTTTATTAATGGTGAGAAAATTGGATATAGTAATAGATTTTATTTTTCACCTAATAAATTATTAGAAAATATTACAAATGCATTAGAAAGGGATTAATATGAAGAAAATTGTATTTGTAATAGGAAGTTTAGTTGGTGGTGGATCAGAAAGAGTTTTAACGACTGTTGCTTCCTTTTTGGCAGAACTTGGCGATTTTAATATTTCAATTTTAACATATTATAAAGAGGAAAAAGAGTATTATATTTCTCCTAAAATAAATCGAATTAATATATCTAATGGAGATAGAAAAAAATATAATGAGTTGAGTCCTTTAAAAAAACTAAAGATTATTAGAAAAAAAATTAAAGAAATTGATCCGGATTATATTGTATGTTTTTTGTCGAATCCATATGTTTTTACATATATTGCTTTATCGTTTTCGAAATATAAGAAAAGAATTACATATTGTGAACGAGCTAATCCAAAACATGAAAAAAATAAAACAGCAAAGTTACGTGATATATTAAGTAAGCATTCAAACGTTATTACTCAAAATAGAGGTCAAATATCATGTTTTCCTAAAACAAAAAATATATCTGTAATTCCTAATCCGATGTATAATGAATTGTTTGAAAATAAAAAAGAATATTTAAAAATACCTAAAAGAATTGTATCTGTTGGAAGATTAACGAATCAAAAAAATTATGAATTAAGTATAAAAGCATTTTATGAAGTTCAAAAAAAATACAGTGATTTAGAATATTACATATACGGAGATGGAAACAAGAAGGATGAGATTATTGCTTTGATTAATTCACTAGGATTGCAAGACAAAGTTCATTTGATGGGATTTGAGCATGATAGGAATAAAATATATGGAGATAAGGATATATTTTTAATGACCTCGCTTTTTGAAGGGATGCCTAATACACTTGCGGAAGCAATGTGTTATGGAATACCTTCAATATCAACAAATTGTGAGTTTGGACCAGCTGATTTAATATTAGATGATAATATGGGTATTTTATTAGATGATTATGAAGTATCTTCAGTTTCTAATGCATTATTTAAAATAATTGAAAATTATGATGATTATATAATAAAAGCTAAATATGCAAGAAAAGTTTTAAGGAATAAATATTCATATGAAGAAGTAATGAATAAATGGAAAGAGTATTTTATTAAATAATAGAAAGGATTAAGTTATGATAAAAGTTAAATTGTTTTTTCACAAAGTTAAAAGAAAAATAAGAAATTATTTCTTTAAAAAGAAGAAATTTGATAACGATAAAGACTATTTAGTTGCACTTGGTAAAGCAAGACTTGGATATAAAATGGATTTAGATAATCCTAAAACATTTAATGAAAAATTAAACTGGTATAAATTAAATTATAGAAATGATTTAATGGTAAAATGCGCTGATAAATATGATGTAAAGGATTATGTTAGAAGTAAAGGATTAGATTATATATTAGTTAAAGATTATGGAGTATATGACAAAATCGAAGATATTAATTTAAATAATTTACCAAATGAATTTGTAGCAAAAAATACAGGAGATTCAGGTGGAGTAGTTATTTGTAAAGATAAATCAGTATTCTTTGAAAAAGCAAAAGAAAAATTAAAAGGAATATCTAAAGATTATTCTAATTATAATAAAGAATGGCCATATCATTTTATTAAAAATAGAATAATAGTTGAAGAAATAATTGATACCGATGATGGACATTCTCCTAAAGATTTTAAAATTTTTTGTTTTAATGGTGAACCTAAATTTTTATTTGTTGCTAGTGAAAGAGATACAAATGTTAAATTTGATTTTTATGATACTAATTGGAATTATATTAAGGTTGCACAAGGACATGAACATGCAAAAAATCCAATTAAAAAACCTGAGAAATTAGATGAAATGCTAGAAATAGCAAGAAAATTGTCAAAAGATTTTCCACATGTAAGAGTAGACTTATATTATGAAAAAGGCAAAATATATTTTGGAGAATTAACATTCTTCCATTTTTCTGGTTTGACACCATTTTGGCCAAAGAAATATGATTATATATTTGGTGAGTATTTTGATATTAAAAATATAAAGGAAGGAGATAAATAATAAATGAAATTTATAATTGGTGGTGATTTAGTTCCGACATATGATAATAAATCATATTTTGTAGAGGGAAACATTGAAAAAATAATTGATAAGAATATTTTAAAAATTATATCAGAATATGATTATAAAATATTTAATTTAGAAGTTCCATTAACAAATGAGATATCACCAATTGTTAAAGCTGGACCAAACTTATCCTGTTCTACTGATGTGATAAAAGGATTAAAAATAATTAATAATGATTTTTTTACGCTTGCAAATAATCATATTTATGATCAAGGAGAGCAAGGAATTAAATCTACGATAGATGTATTAAATGATAATCATATTTCATATGCTGGCGTTGGAGGCTTAAATAACACACATAAATGTCATTTTTTTGAAAAAAAAGGTGTAAAAATAGGGGTTTATTGTTGTTGTGAACATGAATTTTCAATCGTAAATAATAAACATATAGGTGCGAATCCTTTTGATCCGTTGGAGTCGTTAGATCATATTAGAAATGCAAAAAAAGAATGTGATCACTTAATTGTTTTGTATCATGGAGGAAAAGAACATTATAGATATCCTTCACCTAATTTACAAAAAACGTGTAGAAAAATTGTTGAGTGTGGTGCTTCGCTTGTTGTATGTCAACATTCTCATTGTGTTGGTTGTAAAGAAGAGTACTTAAATGGAACTATTGTTTATGGACAAGGTAATTTTTTATTTAATTTAAAAGATAATGAATTTTGGAATACATCGTTGCTTTTAGATATAGAGGCATCAAAAGAAAAACTAGATATAAATTATATACCATTGCAAAGAAAAGGATTAGGTGTTGAAATATCTACAAATTCTACAATAATAGATGATTTTTTAAAACGTTCTGAAGAAATAAAAACTGAAGGCTTTATTAGTGATAAGTATTTAAAATTTGCTGATTTGCAAATTTGCGATTTATTGATTAATATTTTAGATAAAAAAAATATATTTTTTAAGGTAATTAATAAAATTACAAAAGGAAATTATAAGAGAAATTGGATTAATAAATATTTAAAGAAAAATGAAGTACGTTTATTGAATTATTTTGAATGTGAAGCATATAGAGAATTAATAACATATTATTTAAAAAATAAGTAATTTCATTCTTATTAAATATTGAATAATTATTATTTTTAATTTAGTGAAATCTTTTATTGTATGAAAAAATTATTTGTAACATATAAAACTAATGTTACATTAATCAAAAATATTAATTAATATGTGACATAATTACTATGATATTAGTTTGAAAGGATGTAATAAAATATGATTAAAGTATTATTTGTATGTCATGGTAATATATGTAGATCCACCATGGCAGAATTCCTTTTTAAATACTTTGTAAAGCAAAAAGGAATTGATGATTTGTTTTATATTGAATCTGCAGGCACATCATCAGAAGAAGAAGGGAATCCTGTTTATCCAGGAACTAAAAAAATATTAGATAGATTTAATATTGATTATTCTAAAAAAAGAGCTAGAAGAATAGTTTCTAGTGATTATGATACATTTGATTATATTATAGGTATGGATAAATATAATAAAATAAATCTTATTAGGTTTTTTAACTATGATTCTAAGAAAAAAATAAGTTTATTACTTGATTATACTGATTCACCAAGAGATGTTATAGACCCATGGTATTACGATAATTTTGAAGAGACATATAAAGATATTATGCTAGGAATTAATGGCTTTTATAATTTTTTAATTGAAAATGGTGATATTAATAAATGATTATTATTAAATGATTTTATCATAATAGAATATTAAAATTTGGTATAAAGGAGTTAACTATTAAAAATGTCAGATAATAAAAAATGGCAATTTGAACTTGAAGAATATATAAGATTAGGTGAACCAAAAAAATTGAAAAAAGTGAAACATGGCAAATTGCGATTGGTTTACAACAGGTTGATGGATTAAAATCTTCTTCATATTTACTTGATACTGCAAAAGAACATATTGAAGGGAAAATTAATATAAATGAAGTTCAAAAACGAATACAAAGTTATTATGAAGAAAAAGCAGAGCGAAAAGAAATCGAAAATGAAACAAAAGAAGCAGATATTGTATCTTCAAGAATTACACAACTTTTGTTAGAAAAAACCTTTCAATTTTCACCAGCTGAATTAATTATAATACACCATCACCTTTTTGATGGTGTGTTTGATCATGCTGGAAAAATCAGGACATATAATATTATGAAAAAAGAATGGGTGTTAAAAGGCGATACAGTTATTTATGCACCATATGATAGTATTAATGAGACATTAATGTATGATTTTATGCTAGAAAAAAATTTTTCTTATGAAAATATGTCTTTGAAAGATATCATTAAACATTTAGCAGAATTCACTTCAAATATTTGGCAAATTCATCCTTTTGCAGAAGGGAATACTAGAACGA
>CAYVZF010000017.1:0-20263 GCA_964456095.1 uncultured Erysipelotrichaceae bacterium | reverse complement strand
ATATAAAATTTTGTTATTTTATTTTTTTAGAGGGCAAAACTGCGAAAGTCGCGAAATAGATCAAGATTACAGTGATTTTCTATCAGAAGTAGAATAATTTTTATAAAAAACACTAAAAAATAATAATTTTGTAATTGTATATATAGAGTTATTTTTCAAATAATTTTCAATTTTCTTGTATTTAATATTTCGTTAGTTTATCATATTTTAGTTAATAGTTAGTGAAGAACTATTTACTTCTCTGCTAATAAAGATTAGCCAGAAGACCATAGGGAGGTGTAAAAGATGAAAAAGTACGAAATTATGTATATCCTTAGAACAAATCTTGAAGATGAAAAAAGAAACGTTCTAATCGGTAAATTACACGATGTTCTTGCTGTTGATGGAACTATTGAAAACATTAACGAATGGGGAATCCGTGATTTAGCTTACGAAATTGACGATGAGAAAAAAGGATACTATGTTGTTGTCACTATTACTACTTCATCAACAAAAGGAATCAATGAATTTGATCGTGTTGCGAAGTATGAAAAAAGTGTTCTCCGTCATGGAATCTTCAGAGTAGAATAATTTGAAGATAACTTCTAATAATAAGGAGGAAATTTATGATTAATCGTGTAGTATTGGTAGGACGTCTTGTAAGAGATCCTGAATTAAGAAGAACCACTAGTGGAGCTTCAGTTGCTTCCTTCACTGTTGCAATTGATAATCGCTTAAAAGGACCTAATGGAGAAAAAACAACTAGTTTTATTCCATGCACTGTTTGGAATCAAGCTGCTGAAAATGTTTCTCGTTTTACTAGAAAAGGTTCTTTAGTGGGTATTGAAGGTCGCTTAAATCAAAGAACATATGAATCAAGAGATAATAGAAAAGTATCTGTTGTTGAAGTTATTTGTGATTCAGTTCAATTCTTAGAAAGAAAGCCAGAATCAGCAGGTAATGCTCCTGAAGTTAATGTTAATAACGAATATGAATATCAACCAAAAGAAGATGTTATCGCTGAAACTAATAATATTGAAGGAATAGATATAGCAGAAGACGATTTACCATTCTAAAATTCACTTTAAGTGAAAGAAAGGATAGGATAGAATTATGGCATTTAAGAAAATGAGACCAAGAAAAAAGGTCTGTATATTCTGCAAAAATAAAAATCAAACAATTGATTATAAAGATGTAGAATTATTAAAGAAATTTATTTCACCAAATGGAAAAATTTCTCCACGTCGTGTAACTGGTACATGTGCAAAACATCAAAGAGAAATTGCTGTTGCAATTAAACGTGCTAGAATCATGGCTTTATTACCATTCATTGCTGATTAATTTTAATTAGCATAATTAATTTAAAATATAACCCTTGAATTGAGTATTTGAGGGTTTTTTATTCGCTTAAAAATACGTATTTTTTGGAAAAGCCGAAAAAAGATATTAAAAAAATATTGGAAAAACCGAAAAAATGATTAATAATAATATTGGAAAAACCGAAAATGGTGAGGTGAAAATATGTTTTATAGAAAAATTGAAGAAAAATTAAAAGAATATTATAAAGATATTAATGCTAAAATAATTGTAATAAATGGTGCTAGACAAATTGGTAAAAGTTTTATTATTAGGGAAACTGCAAAAAAATATTTTACTAATTATATTGAAATAAATTTAAAAAGCGATTTTGATGGTGATCAAATATTTAAAAATATTAAAAAGACTAGAGATTTTTATTTACAACTTAGTGCAATGTTTGGAAATAAACTAAATAGTCTTAATGATACAATAATTTTTTTAGATGAAATTCAAGTTTATCCTCATTTATTAACAATGTTAAAAG
Organism: uncultured Erysipelotrichaceae bacterium; assembly: GCA_964456095.1. Classification (GTDB taxonomy): domain Bacteria; phylum Bacillota_I; class Bacilli_A; order RFN20; family CAG-449; genus CANRPC01. The sequence goes on along the minus strand of CAYVZF010000017.1, from coordinate 18,441 downwards.
ATTTAAAACTAGAAAATAAGTATAGATACATTGCAAGTGGGTCTTTGCTTGGAATTACTTTAAAACATACTTTTATTCCTATGGGTAGTATTAATGAAATAAAGATGTATCCTATGGATTTTGAAGAATTTTTATATGCAAATAATGTTGATAAAAATGTTGTTGAATATTTAAGAAATTGCTTTAACAATATAGAACCAGTATCAGAAAATATTCATAAGATTATGTTAGAAAGATTTAAAGAGTATCTTATAAGTGGTGGTCTCCCTGATTCTGTTAAAGAAATGGTTTTAAATAATAACATATTTAATCTAAGAGAAAATCAAAACATGACATATAATTATTATAAAGATGATGCATCTAAATATGACGAAGTACATTCACTTAAGATTAAACGCATATATGATATTTTACCTTCATATATGGAGAATAAAGTAAAAAGAATTAAATTTAATCATATAGAAAATAAAGAAGACGCGAATTTGACTAAATATGAAGATGAATTTGATTATTTAATTAATTCTGGATGTGCACTTGCAGTTAAGGCGGTATCAAATCCTAAATTCCCTTTGATCGAATCAAGCAGTAAAAATTTAATAAAACTATATTTTAATGATGTAGGAATATTAACTAATATTTTATATAAAAATAATATTTCTGCATTATTAAATAATGATAATGCGATTAATCTTGGTTCAGTATATGAAACTGTATGTGCAATGGAATTAACCGCGCATAACCATGAATTATATTATTTTGATAGTAAAAAAGTTGGAGAAGTTGATTTCTTGATAAACGATTATGACAATGTATCTATTTTACCAATTGAAATTAAATCAGGGGCATATGGATATCAATTTAGAGCCTTACCAAAATTAATTGATAAAAATGGTAATTATAAACTTAATAAAGGTTATATTTTTACAAATAATAATATTGTTAAAAAAGAAAATGATATATATACATTCCCAATATATTTAATAATGTTTGTATAATTAGTATTTTTCTGTTGATTCTCTTTCAATAATATTAGATTCAATAATTATTTTTAAAGATGGTGAAGATGGTTCAATAATTCTATTTAATAATACTTTTATTGCTGTTTCTCCCATTATATTTTTATTTACAGATACTGTTGTAATATTTGGTGATGAGTTTATTGATTCGATAGAGTCATCAAAACCAATTACTAATACATCTTTAGGAACTGATTTATTAAGTGATTTTAATGAATTAATTACACTTCTTGCAATGAAATCGTTCGCGCAGACAAAACAGTGAGTTGTATTTATTTTCTTCATTATTTCAAATTTTAATACATTTGGATTACCATATTCAAAACTATCATCTAAGGAAATATCATTTTCGTTATTATATGTTATATTATTTCTTGCTAATGCGGTTTGCATTCCTAAATATCTTTGATAAAAACTTAAGCAGTGATTTTTATCCCCAACAAATGCGAAATTGGAGATATTATTTTTTTTAATTAATTTATTAACTATTTTATGTATAGAGTCTTGATTATCTTGTTCGATAATATCAAATTTATTAGGCAAAGATATATTTAAGTTAACGCCAAAGTCAATAAAACAAATTGGAAAGTTTGTTTTAATTAATTGTTTAATAAAATCTTTATCAAATGATTCAATACATATAATTCCATCTATATTAAATGTTTTTAAATACTCTATAACTCCATCAAATGATGAATATTTTTCATTATAAATATATTGGAATAATTGACAAGTATTATTGTAGCAATAGTTTTCTAAACTTCTAATAATATCAAGATAATAATTAATATTGCTTAATGGTTTCCCACTTAATAAAAGAATTCTACGCTCTTTTTGAGTTTCATTAGAATAATTCATAGATTTATAATTTAATTCTTTTGCTTTTTGTAACACTTTTTCTCGTGTTACAATTGGTACATGTCTTCCATTAAGTGCTTTAGATACTGTATTTCTTGATAGATTTAATGCTAAAGCGATATCGTTTATAGTTACTATTTTCTTCATATTTTTATTATAAGTAAATATTATTTAAAAGTAAATAATTTTTATATTTGTGCAAATAATAACATATTAATATTATTTTTTTGTGCATATGCACAAAATTACTAATAGAAAGTAAAACATATTGATTATAAAACTTTTATCTTAAATAATTTATGTGAAAGGGGTTACATTTTATGGAAAGACAAGTCGAACTTGTTAGTGAAGTTAATGTTTCATCAAGTTTAAGTAAAAAAGAAAGAAAAGTAATTAATTTTAAAAGGCACAAAGCAATTTTATTTTTTGTTATACCTGCTTTGATTTACGTTTTTATTTTTTCTTATCTTCCGATGTATGGAATTCTTGTTGCTTTTCAAGATTTTATTCCTGGAGATTCTATTATTAGTTCTAATACTATATGGGTAGGATTTCAAAATTTTAAAGATTTTTTATCATTACCTAATTTTAAAGATATTTTTATTAATACTTTTTTATTATGTTTATATGGATTTTTAGTTGGATTTCCACTTCCTATAATTGTTGCTCTACTTCTTAATTCATTAAGATCTTTAAAATTAAAGAAAGTGCTTCAAACAATTTTCTATGCTCCACATTTTATATCACTTGTTGTACTTGTTGGTATGCTTTACTTATTTTTTGGTAGTAACGGATTAGTTAATAATATTTTAAAAATGTTTGATATGGATGTATATCCATTTTTTTTAAAAGAAGAAGCTTTTCGACCATTATTTATTTTTTCAGGTAACTGGCAAGATTTTGGTTGGTCCGCGATTATATATTTAGCTGCACTTGCGGGAGTTGATCCGGCTTTACATGAAGCTGCTAAAATGGATGGGGCTAGTAGATTTAAAAGAATTTTTTCTGTAGATTTACCTGCATTGATGCCTACTATTTCTATGCTTCTTATTTTATCTATTGGTAATTTAATGTCATGTGGATATGAAAAAGTATTATTAATGCAAACAGATGGTAATTTAGGAACTAGTGAAATACTTTCTTCATATGTGTATAAAATTGGTATAAATTCTATTGATTATGGATTATCAACTGCTGCTGGTTTATTTAATTCTGTAATTAATGTTTGTTTATTAATAACAGCAAACTTTATTTCTAAAAAGTTTGCTGAAAATAGTATGTGGTAATTGGTTATGAAAGAAAAAAGTTTAAGAAGAAAATATAAGATTAAAAGTTCTAAAAGCGATATAATTTACGAAATTGTTTCATTATTTATTTTAATTTTGCTTACTATTATTGTTGTTTATCCAATATATTTTATTTTAATAGCGTCTATTTCAGATCCTGATGCTATATTCGGTGGTGAAGTATTTTTATATCCTGTTGGTTTTACTTTATCTGGTTATATGAGATTATTTGAAGAAAGTTTAATTTGGTCTGGTTATTTAAATACAATTATTTATACAGTTCTTGGAACGATATTTAATATCATATTAACAATTCCTACTGGATGGGCATTATCAAGAGATTATTTACCAGGAAGAAAATATATAATGTTTTTCTTTATTTTTACGATGTTTTTTGGTGGTGGATTAATTCCATATTATTTGATTTGTTCGAAACTTGGTTTAGTTGATAATCCACTTATTTTAATTATTGGTGGTGGAGTTTCTGTATATAATGTTTTTATGTGTAAATCGTATTTTCAATCTAATATTCCTAAAGAAATACTAGAAGCTAGTGAAATTGATGGATGTGGAGAAATCAGAACATTCTTTGATATAGTTCTTCCTTTATCAAAACCAATAATTAGTGTCATGATATTATTTTATGCGGTTGGTCATTGGAATAATTATATAGATGCTTTGATTTTTATAGCTAACGAAAAATACTTTCCACTTCAATTAGTTTTAAAAAATATATTAGTAACTGTTGAAACAAATTCAAGCGCGGGCGGCTCTAGTGAAACGATAATAGAACAAATAAAATTAGCTAATCAAATAAAATATTCATCAATTATTGTTTCAAGTTTACCAATTATTATTTTATATCCATTTATTGAAAAACATTTTGATCAAGGATTTTTAGTCGGTTCATTTAAATAAAAAAATAGGAGGAAAATGTATATGAAAAAGAAAAATGTATTACTAGTGTTATCTTTATTGATGCTAGTGGGGTGTGGAGGCACATCTAATTCTAATGATGATTTTGATCCAAACAATAACGATTTAGGTTATCAATGGTTAGATGATTCAAAACCAATTGTAAAAGAAAAAGATAGTGTATCATTTAAAATATATTCACCTAAAAACTCTTTAGCGGATGATTATAATGATATGAAAGTATTTAAGGATTTATATGATTCTACGAATGTTAATGTTGTTTGGGAAAATGTTAGTGAAACATCATTTGAAACTCAAAAAACATTAATATTATCAAATGAAAGTAAATATCCAGATGCAATGTATCATGCAGGATTTTCTAATAAAGAATTAATACAATATGGTACAAGTCGTGGAAGAATTGTAGCGATAGATGAATATTTAGATTATATGCCTAACTTAAAAAGAATTTTAGAGGCTAGACCAGATATAAGAAGCGCTATATCTTCTCCAGATGGACATATATATTCATTACCAAGAGTTGAAGAAATGGGATTAAAGCAATATCCAAATCTTTTATTCATTAATAAAGAATGGGTGAGTAAATTAATCAAAGAAAATAAATTATCATTTAATTTATCTGAAAGCGATTTAGTAGATGGATTGAAGTTAAAAAGAAGTGAATATAAAGAAATATTAAGACTTTTTAAAGAAAATGATATGAATGGTAATGGAAATACAAATGATGAAATTCCTTTATCTTTTGTTCATGGTAATTGGCAAGGAAATGAATCAGATTTAATCGCATCATTTGGTATCCCGGAAAATAAAGATCATAAGACAATTGTTGATGGGAAGGTTACATTTACTATTCAAGATGAAAAATGGAAAACCGCGGTTAATGAATTATCAACATGGGTTAAAGAGGGTTTAATTGAAATCGCAGCTTTTGAAGATTCGCAAGATGTATTTTTATCAAAAGGTAAGGTTGATTCAAAAGGATATGAAAAATTAGGTTCATTCTATTGGTGGGAAATGGAAACAGTAATATCTGAACAAGAACAAGAAAATTACATTTGTTTGCAACCATTAGTGGATGACGAAACAATGAAACAATATGTTGGTCTATCTAATGAACTTGAAATTGAAAAAGGTGAATGTGTTGTCTTTAGTAAATGTAAGAAAAAAGAAATATTACTAACATATTTAGATAGATTCTATAATCCATATGTTTCTGCACAAATTAATTATGGACCTCAAGGTGTTGTATTTGAAGAAGAATTAGATTCTAATGGAAAGCTTGTAACTAAAGAATTACCTAAAGGTGTAACAACAGATGAGTTAAGACTAAAAAATGCTCCTATGGGATGTATTTATCTATCAGATAATGAATGGGATAACTATGTTAATATGGAACCACGTGCAGCGTTAAGATTAGAAAGATTAGAAAAGTATGAAAAACCATACACTATGGAGAACATTGAAAGTATTCCAAATATTAGTTATACATTAGAAGAAATAAATACATTATCTAGATATGAAACAAGTCTTTCTACTTTAATAAGTTCAACATTTGTTAATTGGATGCTTAATGGTGTATCTGATTCTGATTGGGATAATTTCCAAAATAAACTTAAACAAGGAGGAATAGAGGAAGTTAAAAAGATTAATCAAGCTGGATATGATAGATATTTAGAGTCTCAAAAATAGTATGAACGAAAAGTTTTTAAAAATTGGAAATGTAATATTTAATTACTTTGTTATTTCATTTTTGCTAACTATTTCTTTAATATTAATTATTCCTTTTATCCCAATGTATATTGGAGTAATTAGTTATTTTAGTAAGAAAAGTGATGAAAGATCCTTATTAGATATTTTTATAACTATAAAAGAAAATTTTAAAATTATATCTATATTTACAATTTTTGAATTAGTTTTTATTAGTATTGCTATAGGAGATATTTTATATTTTTCAAATTTAGAAAATAGTTACACTGTATTAATTGTGATTGGTTATGTAGTATTATGTTTTTTATTATTATTCTTCATAAATTCTTCTGCAATCATTATTAATATGAATGTTACGATTAAGCAATTGTTATTTAACTGTATTACATTAATATTTGGCAAACCATTATATTCTATTGCATTATATATATTTTATTTTTTATCAATAACTGGGATGGTTAATTTTATATATATAATACCTTTTGTTTTATTCTTTTTAGCACTTATTAATGAAAAAATAAATGATAAGAATTTTAAGATTCTTAAAGCTAAACAATTAAACAAATCGATAGATGAATTAGAAACTAAAGAAAATATAGATGATTATTATGATAATTTATAAAGGAGTTAAGATTTTATGAATAAAAAATATAAAAATTTATTAGCGGTTAGTGCTTTACTCATGTGTGTTTCATGCGGTGAAAATAATGTTAAAGATGAATTAAGCCCAATTATTTCAGGGGTTGATATTGAATCTACTTGTAAAGTAAACGAAGAATTTGATTTACTCGATGGAGTAGAGGCTATTGATAATATTGATGGTGATATTACAGACAAAATTGAAATTAGTATTTTACCATCAATTCCAATTAATAATGGCGTTATTGTTGCAACTGAAACGGGAGATTATGAAGTATGTTATTCTGTTTCTGATAGTTCTAATAATGTTACAAAAGAATATATGTCTTTAAGTGTTCTTCCTGGTAAAGGTGAAAAAACTTTATATAAAGATTTTAAACTTGAAAACAATTCTTTAGAAGATTGGAAAATTATTTATGATGAAGGTGTTGACATAAGTCATCAAGTTAAGTTTGGTAAGTATAACATATCAATTAGCAATCATAGTTTAGATAAAAAAGTATATTTAACAAGAAATATAGAAAAAAATGATGAGATGAAATATTCATTATTATTAGAAATGAATTCTTCTGTTGAAGGTAGTATTCATATTAAAAATGAAATAATTAATATAGTTGAAGGACTTAATTGTATTGAAAAAGATATAACGGATTTAATAGATAATAATGAAATATCAATTGATTTATCTTTATTACCAGGGGATGTTGAAATAAATATTTCTAAAATAAATATTCATGCTGAATCTGGTGAAAATACATTTGTCGAAAAAATTTCTTCTGATTACAAATTTGATATTGAAGGTAATGTATATACTGATTTTAGTGATGGTTCAGAAGGTGCATTAGTAACAAATGAAGATTCCGCAACAATTAATATAACAAAAGGTAGTAATGGCAATAATGTTTGGGAAACAAAACTATTTTTAAAAACTAATTTAGATTTATTAAAAGGGCAAAAGTATATTATTTCAGTAGATATTGTATCAAGTGAAAATATTGATTTATTTGAAATTTGTTATAATTCTGGAAATGTTGAAAAAGGTGTTGGTGCACAATATGCTCTAAGCGCTATAAAAAATCAAAAACAAACAATATGTTATGAAGCAGAATGTTTAGAAAATAAAAATGATTTAGTATTGTTATTTCAACTAGGATCGATGAATTATGATGTTTTAAATAATTCTATTACAATATCTAATTTAAGCGTTAAAACTCTAGAAGGTGATAAAATCACTAAAGATTATATTAATGTTTTTACACCAAAAGGATTTACTTCACATAACGGTGAAGAAGAAGGAGCTGAAGGATTAATATATTTAGATAATAATGAATTGGTATATGATGTTAAGTCATTTGCATCATCGACAGATTGGCAAAGCAAATTATTTAGTGATGAATTTGAATTAGATTTTAATAAATTTTATATTTTTGAATTTGATATTAAAGCAAGTGAAAGTCTTAATGGACAATTTGTTGTTAATAAAACATCTTCATGGGATCCATTAGTTAATAATTTATTTAGTATATCTACTGATTATCAAACAGTAACTTTTGAAACTAGTGATGCATTAAAAGATTCATCTATTTATGAATTAATATGGCAATTTGGTGGTGGAGAAAATGCTTCAAAGAAAGATGTAAAAATAAACTTTAAAAACATAAAAATTTATGCGTTAGATTATATTTATTAGTTTAGGAGTAGTAAATTATGATATATACAATAGATAGGGGAAATGAATTTATTGCAAATAATAAAGATAAAATTGTAAAATTTTATCGTGCAAAATTTCATATGGAGCCTCCAATTGGATGGATGAATGATCCAAATGGATTAATTAAAATTAATGATACATTTCATCTTTTTTATCAATTTTATCCATATGATTCCATTTGGGGACCAATGCATTGGGGACATTTTATTTCACATGATTTAATAAAATATAAAAACACTTCAATTGCGCTTGCTCCTGATAATTTGGATATTGAAACTGGTTGTTTTAGTGGAAGCGCAATTGAAATAGATAATAAGATTAATTTAGTTTATACAGCGCATTTTGAAAATGAATTTTTAAAAAAAGAAAATCAATTTTTAGCTTTTTCTAACGATGAAATTAATTTTAATAAACGACCTATTCCTTTAGTGGATTTAAAAGAATTAGATGAAAAAATTGATAAGAACGAATTTAGAGATCCCACTATTAAAAAGATTGATGGATCTTATTATATGTTTGTTGGTAGTAAGTTAAAATCTAATGAAGGTGTTATTTTAGTATTTAAAGGAAGTACAATAGATAATTTAAAATTTGATTTTATTATTGGACCATATAAAGAATTTGGGATTATGTGTGAATGTCCTGATTATTTTAAAATAGATGATAAAGATATATTTATTTTTTCAAGCGTTCAATTAAAAGAAGAAGATAATAATTATAAAAATTTAAATTCTTCATTATATATGATAGGTAAACTTGATTTAGAAAATAAAAAGTATGATGTAGAAACATTTAAAGAAATTGATAAAGGTGATACTTTTTATGCACCAAAAATAATTGAAAATTGTAATGAAATAATAATTATTGGTTGGCTTGAAATGTGGGGAAAATCTATAAAAACACATGAATTAAAACATGGATATTCAGGATCTTTTACTATACCTAGAGTTTTATCTTATAAAAATGGTTTTATTTTACAAAAACCAATCGATTCATTATTTGATTATGTAAAAGAAGATGAATATATAGGAAGCAATAATATTATATCTAGAAATAGTGTATTAGATTTTAAAATGGAAGATGATTTTAATTTAATACTTGAATCGATAAATAAAGAAAATAATGTAAAACTATATGCAAAAGATGGATATATTTATTTAAATACGATTGAATCTAACAATTTAAACCCGATTATAAGAAGAACAGATTATTCTTATAATGATTGTAATATTCAAATAGTTTTAGATTCATCATCTATTGAAATATTTATCGATGATGGAATAGAAACTATTTCTAGTAGAATATTTTTAGAATCGAATGATTATAGAGTAATTTATGATGGCTTTAAAAATTTAAGAGTAAGGGAGATTGATGTAAATGAAAATGAATAGAATAACAAATGTACTTGCGTTAAATTTATGCTTGTTTTCTTGCTCGAATGGAAATGAATTATCTCTTCCATTGAAATCAAGTGTTAAACAAGAAAATATTTCAATTTATCCTTCATCAGATAAGTCTTATGTAGGGGATCCTATGCCATATTTTGATAATGGAAAAATGAATGTTTTTTATTTACAAGATGGTAGAAATACAGCACAAGGTTATCATCCTATTAATTTAATGATAACCGAGGATTTTGTTCATTATGATGAAAAAGGATGCGTTATTCCGTTTTCAAATTCTATTTATGATCCTGATTATTCACTAGGGACAGGATCTGTAATTAAAAAAGATGATGTTTATCATTTTTTCTACACAGGACATAATTCATCAAAAAGTTCAGGCTTAGAATATTATGAAAAAATACAACACGCAACATCTAATGATTTAATTAATTGGACAAAACATGAAGAAGATGGATTCTTTGGTGGCGATAATGATTTTAGAGATCCTTATGTTTTATATATGGAAGATGAAAAATGCTATTTTATGCTTGTTACAACTCGTCTAAATGGTAATGGTGTTTTAAAACTCTATAAGTCAATAGATTTAATTAATTGGAATTATGACAGTGTTTTTTATACTAATGAAGAGGGAACATACAATATGGAATGTCCTACACTTATTAAGTTTGGTGATTATTGGTATTTAACATTTTCTGAGCAGGGTCAAGAAAGAGTAACACGTTATAGATATACTAAAGATTTATCCTCTAAGTGGATAATTCCTTCAGATGATAGAATTGATGATAAAGGTTTCTATGCTGGTAGACTTGAAAAAGATGATAATGGAAGATTGTTTGCTTTTGGATGGTGTGCTACAAAAGTTGGTGAAGTCAATCAAGGTGATTTTGATTGGGGTGGGAATTTAGTTGTTCATGAATTAAAGCAAAAAAAGAATGGAGAACTTGAAATCTCAATGCCTTCTGAAATAGAAAATGTTTTAAATAATAGAGTAGGATATAATTTAGTTTCTACGAATAAACAATTTGAAAATGTTAGTTTTAACTCAAATAAGTTTGAATCTAAAGTTGTTGAACCTATTTCTAAAAATAAAACTAGATTATCTTTTGAAATTAAAAGAAATTCAAGTGTTGCAAGAGGTGGAATAACATTTAATTTATTAGAAAATAAAAATATTGGAGAAACTCTATTTGAATTTGATTTTAATAATAAATCTTTAAATTTCTATAATAATGTTTATTCTCCATCTGATTATGGTGATAGACAATTATCTATTTCAATTAATAATTCTTACTCTTATAAATGTGATTTGATTATCGATAATGAAATAGTAGTTTTATATATTAATAATACTAAAGCTTTAAGCACAAGAATTTATGATATTAATGATAACAATTTTGCTTTCTATGTTGATGAAGGTGAAATATCATTTGAGGAGATTATGTTTTATGAATAAGTTAATAGCTATTGGGGAATTATTGATTGATTTTCAATCTATAGGTTATGAAGATTTATTAAATACGAATGAATTTAATAAAAAGCCTGGTGGAGCACCTGCGAATGTCGCAGTACAAGTCAGTAAATTAAAACAAAATGCAATTTATATATCACGTGTTGGAGATGATGTGTTTGGTAATTATTTGATTAATGTTTTAAGAAAAGAAAATGTTAATGTTGATAATATTACAAAAGATATTTATCACTCTACCCCTTTAGCTTTTGTTTCTTTTCAAAAAAATGGTGAAAGAGAATTTGAATTTTTAAGAAAAAATACTGCTGATTTATTTATAAATCAAAAAGATGTAAATAATATTAATATTAATAAAGGAGATATTTTTCACTTTGGAAGTGTAGCTCTTAATGTTGAATCATCAAGAAAAGCACATAAAATATTAATTAATAAAGCTAAAGATAACAATGCAATAATATCATTTGATCCTAACTTAAGATTTAATTTATGGGATGATGAAAAAGAATTAAATGAGATCGTAAATGAGTTTATTCCTTATTGTGATTTATTGAAAATATCAGATGATGAGTTACTGTTTATTACTGGTAAAAATAATGAGGAAGATGGTATTAAGTATATATTAGAAAAAGGGGTTAAAATCTTACTTTTATCAAAAGGTTCAAAAGGTGCATCAATATATTTAGCAAATAATAAAACTTTTAATTCAAATGGATATAAAGTAAATTCAATTGATACTACTGGAGCTGGAGATTCATTTCTTGGAGCGTTCTTATCAAAATTATTAGAAAATAAAGTACAAAAAAATGAGTTATTAGAAATTGATTATACAAACTATCTCGATTTTGCTTGTAAAGCTGCGGCATTTAAAATAACACGTTTTGGAGCAATTTCTGGTATGGGAACAAGTAGCGAAATAATTGATTATTTTAAAAGGAGTTAAAGACTATGGCAAATGTAAATTTAGTTAATATTAACAAAATATATGATGGTGGAGTTCATGCTGTGCATGATTTTAATCTTGAAATTAAAAATAAGGAATTTATTGTGTTTGTCGGACCTTCTGGATGTGGTAAATCGACTACTCTTCGTATGATCGCGGGTTTAGAAGAAATATCTTCTGGAGATTTATATATTGATGGTAAATGTGTGAATAATGTTGCTCCTAAGGATAGAGATATTGCTATGGTTTTTCAAAGCTATGCTCTTTATCCCCAAATGACTGTATATAACAATATGGCTTATTCTTTAAAATTAAGAAAAGTTCCTAAAGATGATATTAAAAAAAGAGTTGAGGATGCTGCAAAAATTTTAGGTTTAACAGAGTATTTAAAAAGAAAACCTAAAAATCTTTCAGGTGGACAAAGACAACGTGTCGCTTTAGGAAGAGCGATAGTTAGAAGTCCAAAAGTATTCTTAATGGATGAACCTTTAAGTAATTTAGATGCTAAATTGCGTGTTGCAATGCGTGCTGAAATTGTTAAAATTCATGAAAAAGTAAATGCTACTACTATATATGTTACACATGACCAAGTTGAAGCGATGACAATGGCTACAAGAATTGTGGTTATGAATAATGGATATATACAACAAATAGGTACTCCTACAGAAATATATGAAAATCCATCTAATATGTTTGTGGCTAGTTTTATCGGTTCACCATCTATGAATATGTTACATGGTTATATAGATGAATTAGGAGAAAGATTTATTATTGATTCTTGCGATAATGTTTCAATTCTTCTAACAAAAAAACAACAAGAATTGCTCCGTAATTATAAAGGTAAGCGCTGTGTTTATGGTATTAGACCTGAACATGTAATTTATAATAGTGATAATGATTATGGTAGATTTAATGAATATAGATTAAATATTAAAATTAGAATGATTGAACTTCTTGGTGACATTTTAAATTGTCATAGTAAAATTGATAATCAAGAATTCGTTATAAAAACAACTTCGCTAAATAAATTAAAAAATGGTGAAAGCATTTCTGTAGCAATTAATACAGATTTTGCAAGATTCTATAATGAATCAACTACAAATGCAATTGTATTTGATAATAATGAGTATGAAGAAATAATTAAAAAAGAAGAAGAAATAATAGAAAATAAAAAAGAAAATATTGTTTCAAAAATGATAAAAAAGGTAAAAAAACATGAAAAATAAAGCACTTGTTATTTCATTAATAGCGATACTTAGCGCTTGTTCTAGTAATGTAAACAAACAAGTATTTGAAGTTTCATTGATGGTGAAGAATGCAACGGATTATGTTAAAGAAAATATGCCTTTAGTAGATAATTCACTTATGGGAACATATCATATGCATTCACCTGTTGGATGGTTAAATGATCCTAATGGTTTTTCTGAATTTAACAATGAGTATCATTTGTTTTATCAATATAATCCTTATGATTCTTCTTGGGGGTCAATGCATTGGGGACATCAAATAACAAAGGATTTTGTAAAATGGGAAGTTGTCGATATTGCTCTTGCTCCTGATGAAGATTATGACCAAAATGGATGTTTTTCTGGGACATCCTTAATAGAAGATAATAGATTGTATGTTGCATACACCTCTGTAGATAAGGATTGGAATCAAGATCAATCTATTGCATATAGTGAAGATGGAATAACATTTAAAAAATTAGAGGATAATCCTGTTGTTAGTATTGATTTGTTGCCCGAAGGATATTCGCATGCTAATTTTAGAGATCCAAAAATTTTTAAAAGAAATGATAAGTATTATTTAATCGCATGTAATCAAGATCCATTGACAAATGAAAAAGTATTGGTTTTGTTTGAAAGTGATAGTATTGAAAGTGGCTGGAAATTTTGTTCTAACATATATGCAAGAAATGATGTTGGTGGAATGCTAGAGTGTCCAGATTTATTTACTATTGATAATATGGATGTGTTAGTTTTATCTCCTCAATCAATAAAAAGCGATAAATATTATGAATTTCAAAATGTAGATAGTAGTACTTATATAGTAGGTAATTTATCTACTAATACATATAAATTTTATAAAACAAATTCTTCTAATCTTGAAGAGTTTGATAAAGGCTTTTCATTTTATGCTCCACAAATATTAAGTACAAGTGACGGTAGAAACATCTTAACTGCGTGGATGAATACATGGTCAGAAACTAATGTAACTCAAGGATATAATTGGTCTGGCAGTATGGTATTTCCAAGAGAATTATCATTAATAGATAATCATATATATCAAAAGCCTGTTAGAGAATTGAGTAATTATTATTGTAATAATATAACAAAAGATTCTTTAACGTTTAACAATTCTATATATGATTTTGAAGTTCAAGATAATTGTTGCTCAATTGAATTTGAAATAGATTTATCTAAATCAAATAATAATGTTAAAGCTGGAATAGAAGTGTATAAAAGTGATAATTATTCAACACGTATTTATTATGATGTTGAAAAAGAATGCGTGATTTTTGATAGAACTAACTGCGGTTCTGTTTTAAATGATGTAAGGTATGCAAAAGTTGAGCAAAACAATAATAGAATTAAATTACAAATATTATTAGATATCAGTTCATGTGAAGTATTTATTAATGATGGTTATTACACTATGACTGGTAATATTTTTCAAACCGAACAAACAAATTCTTTGTCATTTTTCGTAGAAAACGGAGAAGCTAACTTTATAAATATTAATTACAATCATATTAATACTAAATAAAAGTTTAAAGGAAGGAGGAAAGTATTAAATGGAAGAAAAAAAGAAGTATATAATGCCAAGTTTAAAATTAGAATACTTGGAAGTACCAGATATAATGAATGGTTCATTATATAAAGGCGTATTTGATTGGGAGTATGGATGTGAAGATGTACTCGATTGGTAAACGTTTTGTTTTTCTATTTATTTGCATGCTTTGTGTTACACTTGTTTCTTGTGGTGATAATGGTAATAATTCATTAATAAGTATGAGTGAAGAAATAAGTTCTACTATATCGAGTGCAAGTGAAGATATATATAGTAGTGAAGAAACTTTAAGTCAAATAATATTAAGTGAAAGTGATTCTTACTCACAAAGTATTAAATCGAATATAGAAACAAAAGAAGAAGAAGATAATAAATTTGGTGAATTTTGTTAAGGAGGAGGAACATATGAAAAAAACTAAAGTATTATTACTAAGTAGTATAGTAATGGCAAATTTTTTAAGTGCTATATCTATTCATAATTATAATAATCATTCTAATGAAGATATAGTTACTGAATTTAATGATTTTGAAGGTAAAAGAATAAAAAATAATGCAAAAAAAGTTGATTCTGTTATTGGTTTTACAAGCGATGGAAATGGTGAGGAATATATGTCAAATGTAAAAACTCAATATGCAGTTGGAACTAAAGAAAATACATCCGCGATTAGATTTGTTGCGGCGATTAAAGGCACTGTCAACTCTTTTAATGATGTAACTTTACCTGGAACATTTGGCTTTCATGTATCTTATTTAAAAGAAGTTAATGGTAGTACTTCTACTATCGATTATATGTATGATGTTGATTATATTTATCACTCCATAAGTGCAACTAGTTCTACATCGACATCATATTATTGTAACGAAGTATCATCTTTCTATGGTAGCGAGAATTCTAAAACCATTGCTGATTGGTTAGGAACAGATAATACACAAGGATATAATTTATTTATAGCTTTAAAATTAGATAATATAGATAATGCATCATTAGATAATATTATCAGTGTACAACCATATTTAAAATTAAATGATGTAGATACATATGTAACATCTAGTAAGTGTAGATTTACAACTGTTTCTGATACGAAAGAGTTAAGAGAATCATATTTTATTGAAAGTAATAATAATATGATTAAACTTAGTACAGAAGATGGATCTAATTATTCTACAAGTTTGCAATTAGAAAAAGATCAAAAAATATCATTTAAAAATCAATATGGCGTTACAAAAAGAGATGATTATATTGCTAATGAAGACGGAGAATATAATATTACATTTAAAAAAGATGTAGATAAATTTATTATTTCTGAACCAGTTAAATTACTTACCGATTTTTCAGACAGAAAAGAAGTAATAAACGGTTCTTGGGGTGTTTATTTAAATGAGGGAGTTACTGGTAAAACAGAAGATAATTTTGATTCATTAAAAATTGTTGTTGATAGTAATCCTGATAAAGAAGCATGGTGGGTAAAATTAGATAGGACTGTTTATCTAAAAAATAATGTTAATTATTTAATTACATATTATTTTGAATCAACAAATGAAGGACTTGTTAAAGTAAATGGTGAAGAAAGATATGCTTCTAGTGGTTTTAATGTTGTTCATAAAAGATTAGTAGGTGCTGATGCTGATCAATATTTATTTATTGAACTTGGCGCACTCGGAGAATCGTTTACAGTTAATTTTACAAAAATTGAAATTTGTGAGATTGAAAATGATTTTGATTATGAAGATACAATAAGCAATTTTGAATTTAGTAATAATAATGTTTATGCTAATTTTGATGGTGAAGGTGCGTATGGTAGTTTAGATATTGATCAAGATTCAACTTCAATTAATATTGAAAAAGGACCATCTACATCTGAAACATGGAGAACAAAATTAACAATTAGTTTAGGAAAACTTATTGTCGGTGAATATTATAAAATAAGTTTTGATGTTGTTGCTTCTAGTGAACAAGGTAATGTTGAAGTACTTTATGGTCAAGGTGATAACGAAAAAGAATTAGGTGAATATTATTCTCAAACAATATTAACAAATGTACAAACATTTACACATGTATGTCAAATTAAAAACTCACAAGATGCATACATTAGATTAATGCTAGGTTCAATAGGAGATAACTCTAATAAGGTTACAGTAACTAATGTTAAAGTATTCAAGCAAATTGAAAGAAAAATAGAAAACACACAAGATATTACTTGCTATAGACCAGCATATTTAAATATGATTGATGATTCAGGTACTTTATCTTATGATCGTGATACAAAAGTATTTAATTACAATATTTCTTCATTTGGAGAATATAGTTATTCAAATAAACTAGAAGTTAAAGATGTTACATTAAAACAAAATGCAAAGTATTCTATTGAATTTAAAGCATCATCAGATAAAGATATTATTATTAAATTTTTGGTTTCTGTTCAAGGTGGCGAATGGAAAACACTTGTAGCGGATGAAAATGTAATATTAAATAGTGAAACAAATACATATACTTATTCATTTGAAGTAGTAGATAATGAAATTGTTGTAGATTTACTTTGGGAATTTGGTGGAGAGGCAAATAGTATTGTAGATAGCTGTAATGTTTCAATATCTGATATAAAAGTATTAACTCAAAATTACGCTTAAAATATTAAATAATTATTTTGTAGAGAATGTTTAAATATATTACTTTATTAGATAAAGTGTGTAAAAACATTCTCTTTTTGTTCGTTATTAAGTATTAAAACATTTTTTACATGAGACGATTTTTTTGACGTTAACTAAAAATTACTCATTTTCACTATTTTTTGCATCTA
This sequence comes from uncultured Erysipelotrichaceae bacterium, assembly GCA_964456095.1. Taxonomy (GTDB): domain Bacteria; phylum Bacillota_I; class Bacilli_A; order RFN20; family CAG-449; genus CANRPC01. Next base: position 886 of record CAYVZF010000017.1, on the reverse strand, counting down.
TATATCTTATATATTCATATTTAGGATGTTTCCTATTACTTTTAATCATTGCTTCATATACTTCATCTCTTAATTTTTTGATACTTTCATTTCTTTCCAAACTTTTATCTATAAAGAAAGGACCATCTATATAAGTTATTATTTTTGGTAATTTAATGAATCTTCTTTTTACATATACATTTGTAAATGCAAATACTGGGACATCTAATTCATAAGGATATTTAAATGATATATCTAAAAATGGTCTTATGTCTGAATAATATGGCCATAAATGAGCTTCTGGATAAATAGTTATTGAATGATTATTATTTATTGATTCATCTATAGCTTTTTTATAATTTTTAGCACTTTTAATTCCACTTGGAATAGGCATTCCATTTAGCATTGGAACTATATGTTTTATAAACTTTATTGATATTGCATCTGGATTAACGATAATATGATTTGTTTTTTTTAAATTGATTAAATTTGGTATAAATGCATCACCAACTGTATTTGTGTGATTGCCATAAATGAAATATCCTTTGTTTTTATACTTTTTCAATATTTTTTTATTTTTGAATCTATGTAAAAAAACTATTTTTACATATAATATAGCGAAAGGTTTAGCAATTAAGTTATATAAAATAAAACTAAAGATTTTATATATAAAATTTGTATGTATGTATTTATAGCTTTCGGGAGTTTTAATTGTTTTAATTTTAAATTTTGAAAAGTCATCATTTAGCAAATCGCTATAATAGTACGTTTTTTTCATCTTTACTTTCTTTTAAAACTTCCTTTAACATTATACACATATTTTTCATACATGTTTCGTAATTATAATTATGCCTTTTAGATAAATATTCTTTAGAACATATTTCTTTTTCTTCTTTGTGTTCGATCC
>CAYVZF010000016.1:17955-21715 GCA_964456095.1 uncultured Erysipelotrichaceae bacterium | reverse complement strand
TTTTTTTATTAACAAAAAAAGATCTTATTAATTATTAATTATTTTTAATTAACTAATAACAAGATCTTTTTTATTATTTTACATACTATTTATTAAATATTAAATGAAATAGTATTCTTTTGTGAAGCATATGTAAATGTAAATTTTAATGTATCATTATTTAAATTAACATTCGCGGATGAATTTAAACTAAATGAATTATTTGATGAAACAATTGATGTTAATTTTAAACTATTTGATGAATAAGTGTATTTAAAATTAAATGTAACACTTGAGCCATTATTAGGTTTAATTATTAACGTTCCATTACCATCACTAAATGATACTTCAATAGATGACATTCCAATTCCACCATATACAAATGATTCAGTTTTAAATGATTTGCCATTAACATATGAAGCAAAATCAGACTTATCAATGTATTTACTAAATACTACAGGATAATAATAACGAATATCCTTCAATTCTTCATTTACAGTACTTGAATAAACTTCTAGATATAATGTAATAGTTGAGAAATCTCTTGCAAATTTAATATTACCACCTTTAATCCATGAATAATATGCATCAGCACCTAAATTTTGATCTTCATCAATTATAATCGCGCCTTTTTCAATATGATAATTAATATTTTTAGAAACTGTACTTCCATAAGCTTCGTAAGTATATTTAATAGTTGTATCACTAACAAATTGAATCTTATAATCTACTGTTCCTGTATGATATCTATATATAGTACTTGAATTTATAATGTTTTCTTTTATATAAGATGCTTCGTATAATTCATCAATTTCTATAGTATAAGTTTCACTTGTTTTAATATCAGGATTTTCTATTACATATATTTTAAAACTATATGATCCAATAATATTACCCTTAATAGCATAACCAGGTAATCCATCAATATTACCATCTTCGTATTCATGCAATTCTATACCGTTAGTAGGTCCATCTAATATTTCAATACCAAATGAATATAAATCTTCATCAGGATTAGTATTAATAAAGAAATGTGAACTATAATCATTAACAAATACTTTACCAAAATCATTATCACTAGGAACGTTAGTCATAAATACAGATTTTAATTCAGCTTTAACAAATTCCACAATTATTTGTTTTTCTATTCCTAAAGTAGAAGTGAATGTAAATGTAGCAATTCCTGGTAATGATATACTATTATCGTCTTTTTTAGCATTAATAGCAAATACATCAGAACCAGTAAGTTCTACACTTGGTATTTGATCGTCATCACTACTTGAACATTTAATTCTATCAATTAATGTTGAAGCTTTTGAATCTTCAAGAATATCAACTTTTAATACTAAAGTTTTATCTGTTGTTAAAGTATATTTAGTTATACCATTAACAGTACTTACATTATTTGCACCATATTTTGTTAAATTAGTATAATTATATGAATCAGTTTCAGTACCCGCGAGTTCTACTAAATCATATGAATCGATATAATATTCACTTATATTAATATATAAGTCTGGCATATCAAGACGATCAAATTTTTTAATTCCATATTTGAAATTTTTGTACTCTTCGACAAATTCATATGCAGAAGAACCTAATTCATTACCATTTTCATCATAAACTATAAAATTTATATTTTGAGTATATTTAATTGATTCTATTTTTTCACCATTTTTTGCAATATCTAATTTTATATCATAATCATATCCAGTATTAATATCAGTAAATTTAGATACAATTTGGATTTTATCATCTAAAATAGAATAATCACTATTACCATATGCATAAATATTTTTTAAAGTGACAATATTGCCATAAACATTTTCTGCTGTATTTAATAAGTAATCTAATAATCCTGAAACACCATAAATATTAGTATTATTTGGATTTTGAGCATAATGAATATTATCTTCATTCGAATTAGTAACTTCTTCATTATTATATAATTTAATAATATTTCCATAATTATCATAATCAAATGAATAATAATAAGAAGTATCATCATTTTTTAAAAGATCTATTATTTCTATAACACCTTGATATTTATTATAATTATCATCCGATAAAACATTATTTTTTGAATCTGTTTTTATTATATTAGTATAAACATACGAACTATTATCATAATGTTTAACTACTGAATCAATATTGTTTTTATAAGATTTTTCACTTGATACACCATCAATATATTTTAATGTATGATTTATGTTATAAGCTAATAAGCTATCTTTTTCAACTTGTTTATAATTATTAATAAACTCATTTACAGTATTATAATTAGAACTATTACTATCTATAACATTTAAAACTACTGATTCAATTATAGCACCTGAAGCATAATCATTGTAATTACCTTTACATACTAACGTTAAGTCACTTACATCATAATATGCAATAACAGTCGCATGTCGTGAATCTTCAGGATCAGGTGTAACAGTTACAAAATTATTATCTGATACTCCACTTGGATACTTAATTTCATAAGATATATCAGGAATGCTATATTTATCATCAATTGTTACGTTAACATCAAAAACTTTACCCACTATAACATTAAATGAATTATCATCATTTTTTGTAACACCATCACCTGAAATAGTAACACTCATTTTATCTGTCTTATTTAAATAAACAGTAATATTAACTTCACTATAAATAGTTTCATCAAATTTATATGTTGCTTTAATAGAAACTACTCCTACGCTAATTCCAGTTACTTCACCTGAAGAAGAAACAGTTGCAATAGTTTCATCACTGCTTGACCAAGTAACATCATCAATAGATGAAACAAGATTAATCTTTTTACCTTTTAAAACAGAAGTTGGACCAAGTATTTCAATATTATTAATTTCCCCTACTGAGGGAGAATTACTAGAATTGTTATTATTTCCATTATTACAAGAAATTAACATTCCAGAAAATATAAATGAGCTAATTAATAAAAATTTAAATTTATTTTTCATTTTCATTTTCCTCCTAATTTATATAATTATTTAAATAATCTTCTAAAAGTTGATAAGAAGTATTATTGATATCATAGAATGTAAGCGAGCTATAACCTATATAACTTCCATCAGATAAAATATATGCAGAAATTAAAGATATTTTTGATTCATCACCATTATTTGAAATAGCAAATCCACTTGAATAAGGATATATACCGGTTTTAGATAACCCCATATAATTATATAACTGTTTAGCTAGTTGAACATCAGTCATTTCCCAATAAGATAAGCCATTTATTTCATTTACAACATATTTATCAATATCATATATTCCATCAAATGTTGATACATATGATAAATCTGTATCATATGAAAAATAATCACCATGACTTGGAATATTAATTGGATTGCTAGAAGTAGCATAATCTTTAGTTTCATCAATTTGAATAACATTATTAACAATGGTAAATTCTCTAACTTTATCACCAAGTTTAATATATCCAAAATTATTATTAGGAGAGCCATATACTTCTTGATAATAATACTTATCTGTCAAATAAACCTTTGACATGCCAAGTGAAGTTAAAACATCAAATGAATAATTATGTTTTGAAAACATATCTAGAACTTCTTTTAAATCGTTTTTAGTTTGATTAGAAGCAGGATCACCTTTTGATAAATATTTATCTACATAGGGCAAACTTACTTTATTTAATTCTGAAAATTTACAAATTCTATCAACAACTTTTAGATTTGTTTCTTTATCAATCGTATTAATTGTAACGATAAATTCATCATCACTTACTATTTCAAATAATATTTCAGAAGCATAA
>CAYVZF010000016.1:0-17855 GCA_964456095.1 uncultured Erysipelotrichaceae bacterium | reverse complement strand
ATTCATCATAAATTGAATCAGGTGTACAATATTCAGTAAATAATTTATTACTTTCACTTATCGAATCATTATAAATATCAATTCTATAATTTGTCGCACCTAAATATGAGTTCATAGTTTTATAAAAATTCATATCTAATGAATCTTTTGATGTCTTACCATCTTTTAAATATTTTTCAATTTCTGGATTTGAAGTTGTACCAATATTATAAATAACATTTTTAACAGTATCTTTAGCATCAGTATTTAAATAATTATCAATTAATACAGTTTCAACCATTAAAACATCTTTAACAACTTTCATTTTAACTGATACAGGATCTAAACTAGATGCGCTTGTTCTATTTAATATTGTTTTAATTAAAATATCATTATAAGCATTTTTATTAAATTCATAATTATAATAACCATCACTATCTTTTGTTTTTGGAAGATATGAAATATCAAAGTCTTCAAAACCATACGTTACTTCATAAACAGAACAATATCTTAATCCATCATAGCTAGAAATAAGAGGTGCACCAGGAACTACTTCTTCATCAACTAAATTGTATTTAAATACTAAGTCGTTATTATAGTCATATGCATATGCATAAAAACCTCTAAAACCATCAACTTGAATAGAATTTTCAGTATAAGTATACGTTTCTCTTCTAATCATGTTATCGAAGTTAACAAATGAATCTTCAAAATCCATAGTAAAGTTATTATTTTTTAACTTATTAAAGATCTCTTCTAATTCAGTTTCAGGTTTATATTGTGAAGTTGAACTAACATTACCACAAGAAAATAAGCTTAAAAGTAATGTAGATAATAAAACTATTTTATTTATTCTCATAATATTAACCTCCCATATATGTTGATAAGAAATCATCAACAACATCTATATTAGCGGTATTGAAATCTTTTATTTCATAATATACTTCTTGTTCTACATAATTACCACCATTAACACTTGCATTAATACCGATAGCAATATTCGCGCTTAATATATTATTTGAATCATTTTTATTAATTTTTATTCTTGATTCTGTAATATATTCCATCCATGTAGTTGTTGACATGAATCCCCATCCAAATAAACCATTAGCTAATATAGATAAAACATCTGTATCACTACAATGATATAATGTCGAATCTTTTAAATCTTGTTCATAAAACATTGGAGCATATTCAACAAATCCATTACTTGTAAAATAATAAGAAGCAGAAACATCATTAATTGGGAAATCAGCAATTGAATCAAACCAATCCATAATATATGTTATATCATATACTCCGTTTGAAACTTCTTTATATTCATATGCTTTTTTTATGCCATTTTCATTAACGATATAATATGTATTTTTTTCATATGAAGATATATCACTTAAATTATCAACTTCAATAAATTTTAAATCATTTTCAATAGGTCCTATAAAATCACTAAAATAAAAATTTCCATTATCATCTTTTTCAAATACATAACATGCATCATAATTTAGTGTTTGATTAATAGTTACTACCTTATTGGAATCATTAAGTGTTTTATATGTTACAGGTGTATTCTTTTTTACTAAAGCAAATCCAAAATCTTTATATCCTTGCTTTGCATATACATCAGAATATTTAACGTAAAAATAATTTTCAGTACAATGAATATTATATCTATGAATTGTTGAATCACCTTTAACTTTAGTGCCTTCTAAAACATAATTATTACCACCAATTTTTTCATGTAATAAATCATACATATCTTCATGATAATCTACACCATGTAATTGATTATTATTAATTAAATCATTAACAAAATCTATTTTTGTTCCTTCTTTTGTTAAGTTTTTAAAAGTACAAACAATATCACCCGCTAAACCGAGATCGACAGTAACTTTAAACATTATTGCTTCTTCATCAATAATTTCAATATATACACTATTAATATATGAAGTAATAGATGTTCCATATGTGGTCATATATTGAAAGACTGCGACTGTATTGGAATCAGTAATTAGAAATTTATTTGTAGAAACATTTATTGCCTCAAATGAATCTAATGCACCCTCAAGCATATCAATATGCGCAGTAGATAAACTTGAATACAAATCTGTCATTTTTTCCATCGTCCCTGTTAATCCAGAATATTCATAAATAGATGGAATAACTTCATTTTGTTCATCGTTTAAATAATATCTAAATATTTCATTTAGTCCATAAGTTTGAGCCATTCCAAAGCTTTTACTAGCATCATCGTTTTCTTCAAACCAAGCATTAGGTGTAACATACATTATTGAATGTGATTCATATCCAATTACATTTGATTTGATCTCATACGAATATTTTTTTACTTTAGAAGCATTAACTAACATACTTTTCAATGAATTAGTATCACTTTTATTAACTACATCTTGAGATGCATTACCTTCAAGTCCTCCATCTTCAGCTGGAGATTTAATTATTGTAGTAACAGTAGAATTAGAGCATGAAGCAAGAATTAAGCTTGAAAGAATTAATATTATTTTATTCTTTTTCATATTACATCATCTCCTCTATTTTTATTTCATAAGAGAATGAATCACCATTATTCATTTTATCTTCATTAACAAAGAAATTTTTTCCATATTTATCTAATGAAAACTCATCTCCAGTTATAAATAAGGAATTAATTGTTTGTTTTCCTCCTGAAGTAAATGTATCAATATTACCTTTTTCAATAAGTCTAATTTCATCAAATAAATTATAAATTTGATCAATACCAAAACCTAAATTATAAATAGATAAATTTCTACTATTTGATATAGGTAATATTAAACTTTCATTACTTGATAAAGTATGACCATCATATAAAGTAGTTTTAACATTGTAATATTTATCTATTTCTACAGAAAATTTTCTATTATCTATATGATAAATTCTTACACCTTTATCATTTATTCCAATTGGAGATGTAGATAATTTATTTACACTATCTAAAGCATTTAATCCATCAGGTGTGTAATATTCGATTAGAATATATTCACTAAAAGGATCAAATTCATTATTTATTATAGTTGTATTATCAGAAGGAATAACAATAAATGAATTTTCATTTTGCATTGATTTTAAATTAATAGATATATTACCTCCTGTAACAATATATGGCTTAGTCCATCCAAGAAGCATTTTTGAATATGAATTATGATCAATTATATTCGCATCCATCATATCTACTTTACCAACTGGATTATAGGAATTAGTATCGGAATAATAATCTTGTAATCCAAAGAAATGTCCCATTTCATGGATATATGTATGAGAATCAATCTTATCACCTTCTTCATACATAAAATCATAACTTGCCCAACCAAAAAGGTTATAAACTGGATTATCTATATCTGCGCGAGAAGAAGATTTATCAGTATTTTCGTAAGAAGTATATGCCCAATAATTTCTATTTTCAGTATGAGGACCATCATTTGTATAATTCGGACAAGAATAAATACACCATACTCCATCAATATATCCATCATTGTCATTATCATAATCTTTTAAATTTATTTTTTGATTATTTTTTGCCCATAAAACTGCATCTTCAACTATTTCATAAGTATCTTCTACATCAATTTCAGAAGCATTTGAATATATATATCCAGCTTCTTTAATATCAAACCAATCTGTAACAGTACCTGAGATATTTAATTTACCAAAACTACTCTTTTTATAATATGAAGAAACTGATTCATAATATAAAGTTTCATCTTCATCACTTGCAAAAAATGCTTTATTAATATCTTTTAACACTTTTTCATTATCAGATATTCCATCATTATCTAAATCGATGACTTCATAACCTGGAAGCAAAATAGGAATAACAAGTAAATTAACATCACCTACTGAAGGAAATCTTTGAAAATCATAGAAACTTTTATCTTCAAACGAATGACAAGTTTCTTTAATAATTACATCTTCAGGAGAAATCACTTCACCATTATTAGGAGATGAAATTTTAATTTTTACATAGTTTTCAGTGTTACTAGAACATGAACATAATAAACTACTAGCTATTAATAATAAGCTAAAATATTTAAATTCATTTTTCATACTAATTAATTCCTTTCAATGTCTTCACATTAATTTTAAAAGGTAAATCACTACCATCGTTATATGTATACCTAGAATTAAAGAATTGATATCCAAATTTTAATATTTCAAAATCTTCAGTTTCAGTAGTAAATAATGTATCACTTGTAGCATATTTATTATTATCAAAAGTATTATATTGAGACGCTTCTAATAGACGAATTCTATCAAAATAATCAAATTCACTAGGTAATTGAAATGTAGAATATTCAGTTTTATCATTTGATATAGGCATTAAAATTGCTTCATTACTTTTTAAATTAAAATTATTATCCCATACATAACCATCGACATATGATAATTTTGAACCTTCTAATGTGGAAATTTGTGAACATTTAAATATTCTGCTATCAACATGATAAATTCTTACACCTTCTGTTGCAATACCAGGTTCTTTACCATAAATATATTCACCAAATGTATCCATTTTATTTAATCCATCAGGTGTATATAAATCAATCATTAAATATTCACTAAACGGATTAAATTCATAACGATATTCATTAATTGTTCCATTTTCTATTGCAAGTTCAATAGAATTTGAGATTTCTTCATAATTAGATGGAATTACAATAACAGAATGGTCATTAGCATTTGCTTTTTCAATTAAAATCTCGCTTGTACCATATACAACATATGGAGTAACCCAACCTAGAACCATCTTAGAATAAGAATCCAAATCACAAATATTTTGGTCCATCATTGTTGAACAACCAGCAGGATGATAATAAGAATCATCCGTTGCATAATAATCATCAAGTCCTAATAAATGACCTGTTTCATGAATAAATGTATGTGAATCCAACTTAACTGTATCAAACGAATCAATATCTATTACATTATCACTATTACGTGATGCATAAGAAGTATACATCATATCAAAAGATGCCCAAGAAAAACCAGATGTAGTTGGATTATCTACATCAGGATATGTTTGATAATCCCAATATGTAAAATTCCAGAAAGCTGTATTTAAATCATTACTATTATAAGAAGAATCTTTATATGAATTAATTTCATATTCTGTATACCAATCTAAATGGTCATAAATAAGCCATACAGCATCAATTGAACCATCATTATTTTTATCAAAATCTTTTAAATCAATATTTTGATTATCTTTAGCCCAATCTACAGCTTTACGTAATATTTCTGTTACGATTGTTCCATCATTACCTTGAGTAATATCCTTAATTGATTTCACATTTGTATATTCTTCAACATCAAACCAATCTGTAACAGTACCTGAGAAATTCAACTTTGAAAAACTAGATTCATAATAATATTCGTTAACAGATAAAAATCCATTTTTAGAAGAATTTTTACCAAAGAACATTTCTTTAATATCATCGCGTACTTTATCAGTTTTATACGTATCGTCTCCCGGTAAATGAACAGGAATAATAAGTAAATTTACATCACCAATTGATGGACATACATTTTCATTATTAGCTAAAATACCACTTAGACTATTATATGAATGCATCAAATCAACTTTACTTGGTGAAATATACCTATTTTTTGAAGCTGAATTGTTATCTTTATAAATTCTAATTGTTGCAGTTCCTTCATCCTTATCACTCAAATAAATATAATTAGTATTTTCATTAGAACAACTTATGAGTAATAATGGTAAGAATGTAACAATAGATAATTTTTTAAAATTAGCCATTTTTAATCCTCCAAAAAAATAATATTATGTTAATTATTAAACAATTTTAATAAATTTACAAGAAAAAATGTATTATTATAAATAATACATTCCTATTTACTATTAATTTCATTTATATAAAATAATAATTTGTTTCTATTATATTCATCTTTCTTTATTTTACCAATAATATTATTACTATCTTTATAAACATAATTCTTAACATCAAATCCTATTAAAGATGAGAATTCATTTAAGTTTGCTTTAATACATTTTTCATATATTCTTATTGCATTTTTATCGATTAATAATTCAAAATTAGGTTCTTCAAAATTCATTCCAAATGGTCTTAAAGAATTTAAAAAATTATAATTATCAAGTGTTATATCTTCTTTATCAATAAAAATAGGATCAATTTCTTTCTCTTTGTATGGATTATTTAAAACGAATAAATCAAATCTTTTAATTAATTCATTTAAATCAGTTTTTTTAATTGAAATTCCTCCAGCAAAAGCATGTCCACCATATTTAATAAATAAATCTTCATTTTCTTTAAAAAAATCAGTTAACGAAGCACCTTGAAACGATCTAGCACTGCCCTTTAATTCATTTTCATCAATATTTGTTAATGCAATACATGGCTTTTTATATTTATTTAGATATTTATTACAAAAAAGCGCTAATAAACCATCTTTATAATTAGGATCATAAGTTACTATTGCATTGTTATTATATATTACTTCAGTTTTACTTTCCTCTTTAATTAATTCTTTTCTAAGTAGATTTGTTTTTTCTAATGAATTAATAATACTGTATGATTTTTCATAATTAAATGGTTCAATAAAAAGAGGAATAATTCCATTAATAGATGTATTTTCTATTACTCTACCATAAGAATTAATTTTAGGTGAAATTATAAAACCATATGTTTCATCATCAATCTCTTTTAATGAAAGTTTTTTAAATGGATGATTATCGTTTTTATTAACTATATCAATTCCAATCCTAACAACGTTTCTATTATTTAGTATGTTTAATGGCATCATATCTGACATAGTTGCTAAACTTGCAAGAGATAATAAATAATCATCCCTTTTATTAAGTACAGCTTCCGCTAACATATACGCAACATAAGCACCGCAGTTTTCTTCTTTAACAATTTTATTAAATGGATGAATAAATACATTACATGGTGGTAATTCATCAAATTCATGATGATCACTTAAAAGAACTTTAACACCATTAGTTTTTAAATAATTTAATGCTTCATATTGTTTAACACCGTTATCAACGGTAATAACTAAATCATAGCCTTTTTCTACAATCATTTTTGCTTTTTCTAAATTAATACCATATCCATCAAGCTTTCTAGATGGAATATAATAACCAATAGTCTTATTAAATTTTTTATATAAATTTATAATAATTGATGTCGCCATTATTCCATCAACATCATAATCACCATAAACCATTACTTTATAATTTTTATTAATTGATTCTTCAATTAAAGATTTTGCTTCTTTCATATTATAAAAATCATAAGGTGAACCATAACTTAATTCTTCTATTGGTTTTAATAACTCATTTAATAATTCATTATCGATATTAAAATGATTTAATACTTTTTCTTTAAAATTCATTTTGACTCCTTTTTAAAAAAACTACGAAATTAGTCTATTAACATAATTTCGTAGTTTATAAATATTAATCGTTAATTCCAGGAATAATAACTTCTTCTGGTTCTTTTGAAAGTCTCTTATTTCTAATTTCTTTCTTACGAAGTTTTTCTTGACGACGAGCGCTCATTTTTCTATTTTTATTAAGTTTAATTTTCTTAATACGTAATTTTCTTTCCGCGAATAAGTAAGTTGGAGTGAAAATAAATAATAAAAGTAATAATCCAATAGAAACTGTTAATGCCATTACTACATATGTTGTAATTAATGTATTACTTGTTATTAATGAAAGAATAAATAATGATGCAATAATTGTTAAATATATTACTAATATTGATGTTATGCTTCTTCTTAAAGCTAATTCAATACTTTCACTTCTTTGATCAAATACTAAGTTTTTAGATTTAATATCTTTAATAACTTGTGAATATTTAATTAATAAGATAAATTCAAATAATGCAACTACAAATACACCAGCAACTAATCCAATTCCTAAAGATGATGAAACTGGTATTCTAAATAATGATATTAATCCAGTAGTAATTAATACATTTGAAACAATTGTTAGGATTGTAGCTAATGTAAATGTATATCTATATCTAATGATAGAATATACGATTGCAAATACTGCAGTTAATAATATTAATAATAATGCATTATTGAAGTTCGGAGTTAAAACTTGAGGATTACATACGAAGAAATTTAATTCATCATAAGTTTCATCTTTATCAACACTATTGAAAGTGAAATTCAAATCAGTTGAAAGTGCATTTTTAATATCATCACGAATATTATCATTTTCATCAAAGAATTGATTAAACTTAGCTTCAATATAATAAACTTCTTTTTTACCATCTTCATCTTTTGGATCTGTAACAATTGTTGTTGATGTTTCATATGGTTTTAAATCAAATCTAGCAAAGAAGTCATATACATTTTCTTCTGTTCTAAAGTGATCATCTTCTTTACCATTAGTATCAACAATTTGAATAACTGTATATGAATCAAATTCGTTTGTATAATTAAATGTATTTCCAAAAATACTAAATGCAGATAACGATACTACCGATATAGCGCATAATACAATTAAAGTAATAAATGATTTTTTTGCATGTTTTTTGCAATCAAATTTTTCATGTTCACCAAAATAAACTTGCGATTCTTCGTTATTTAAATTTGGAATCAAATCATTATTTACTCTATATATCTTTTTATTTCCAGCGACTTTTGAATTAGAAACAAAATATAACAATAATCTAGTTATAAATAAACAAATCAAGAAATTTGTAATTGAACTAATAATTGAGAAAATAAAGAAATTTTGCATTGTATTTCTAGCAATGAAAGCTAAAACAATTGAAGAAATTAATGTGAATACTGACGCATCAATCGCAGTAGATACTGTTAATTTATAAGCATCTTTATTTGCTTTTGCAGGAGTTCTACCTTTATATAATTCATTTTTGAATCTTTCAAAATAAGTAACTAAAATTGTAAGTCCCATCGCACATGAAACAAGTATTGAAAGCAAGAATACAGGTGTAACAGGTAATGAAAAGAAATTATATACTACAATTGTTACAAATAACGAAAGAACTAATGTAGCAAATCCCGCAACACCATTAATTCCATACTTTAGGATAAGAATTAATCCGATTATTGCAAGTACAATTAATAATCCAATTGATGAATATAATAATTCATTGCTTCCAAGTTTAGCACTTAAGTTTTCTGAATATAATTTTGTAATTTTATAGTCTAATGGAGAACTATTTAAAAGTCTTTCAACAGAATGTGCACTTTTTGAATATAACGCTTGAGATGATACTGCATCAGAAGCAAATCCAATATTAGAAAATGCTAAATATGCGTTGGAATCTGATGTTTTATCATGGAATGAAGATTTATCAAGAACAGCAAGAATTCTTTTTTGCATATCTAATTGTTCAATTGTTTTTCCTTCTTTCGCAGCTTCATATGAATCTGTTTCATCATTATATTCAGTCCAAATAACAATTAAATCTCCAACAGTTGTGGATTCATCATCACTTGAACTTTCTTCAAGTTTTTTACAGATATCAGCGAATTCATCTGTAATTTCAACTTTAACAAATGCAGTTGAACTTTCGTAATAAACAGAAGCTGAATTTGCAATGATTTCAGAATCTCCTTCAACAACTTCATCACTGGTTGTTGTAATACGTATTTTTGAATCAGCTTCTAAACTTCTTAAAATATTAGTTTGATTGCTTTCTACACCAGGTAAACGAACTTGAATTTGATAACTTTTTTCACTTGAATCTTCAAGTGTATCGACAAAATAATCTTTTGCACCAGCTTCTTCAAGTCTTTCAATAAATAAATCAGAAACCTCACTCAATTTTATTTCATCATTATCATCATTAGGTGTAATTGAATATGTTATTTGAGTTCCTCTTGAATATTCTAAACCGCTATTAAATTGATAATATTGACCTTGAACATTAAAAAGCACTACAGATAACATCGAAACAATCATGACAATAAATGCATAAAAACGACGCATAATAATCCCTCCAATAGTTCTATTTTCTATCCAATTTACTTATATTAAATTGAGATAGAATGTAATCTAATAATTTATTTTTTTATATTTATAATATAAAGAAATAAACAATTGCTTTATAAATATATCATTTACTAAATCAATTTTCAACAAAGGAGATATAAAATGACAAAAAAAACAAAGCTAAATTCTTTCATTCTATTAATGAGTTCATCATGTCTTGCAAAACTATTTTCTTTATTATCAAAAATTGCCTTAACAAGTATTCTTGGTATTAAAGTAATGTCAATTTACGGATTAATCAGTCCATTACTTTTACTTATAATAACTATATCTTCTTTTTCATTACCAAATGCTCTATCTTACTTAATATCTTTCAATAGAAATAAAAGCCATTTATATATAAAAGTC
Source organism: uncultured Erysipelotrichaceae bacterium (assembly GCA_964456095.1). Classification (GTDB taxonomy): domain Bacteria; phylum Bacillota_I; class Bacilli_A; order RFN20; family CAG-449; genus CANRPC01. Next base: position 7,477 of record CAYVZF010000016.1, on the reverse strand, counting down.
GCATTTATTTGCATTAGTTTTCTTTCACTAATCTTATCATTTACTCTTTATATTTTTGCAAATGAAATTGCTAATATTTTCTTTCATAATAATCAGGTAATTTATCCTATAAAAACATTAAGCATATTAGTACCATTAATAAGCATTTCTAGTCTAATTAAAGGCTATTTTTATGGTGTACGTGAAGTAACATTTACTAATTCATCACAATTATTAGAGGAAGGTTCTAGATTAATATTTATCTTATTTTTCTTAAATTATTTTTTAACTAATGATAGTTCTAAAAATGCTTCATTAATTGTAATTTCATTATGTATAGGAGAAATAGCTCAAACATTTTATTTATTAATCTTTTCAAAGAAAATCTATCAAAAAAACTTTAAAAAAATGCTAAAAAGAATACCATTAGATTATATTTCAATATCTAAAGAAATGCTTAATATTGCTTTTCCTATGACACTTTCAAAATTAATTGGTTCATTTACATATTTTTTAGAACCTGTTATTCTAACTACAATATTAGTCAAAATGAATTACTCTATAGAAACAATCACTATCGATTATGGAATATTGACAAATTATGTTATGCCTCTTCTTTTATTACCTGGATTTTTTTCACTATCTCTATCATCATATCTTCTACCTAATTTATCTTATTGTATAAAAAATAAAGAATATTATAAAAGTAAAAAATTATTAAAAGATGTTTTATCTATATCTTTTATTATTGGATTATTCTTTAGTATTATTTTCTTCTTTTTTGGTGGGAAAGTATTAAATACTTTATATAAAACAAACCTTGGAGATAATCAAATAAAAATACTTTCATTACCATTTATTATTTACTATATTGAAACACCTATTACTACTTCATTAAATGCATTTTGTCTAACAAAACAAACATTTATTACAACTACTATATCATCGATAATTAGAATAGGATTATTATTTTTACTTATACCAATTTTAAAAATAAATGCTATAAGCGTATCAACGCTCATTTCTTGCTATATAAATGTTTTAATAAACTCTATAATTTTATTAAAATCATTCCTTAGATATAAAAATGAATGTTTTATCAATAAGTAATTCACACATAAAAACATCATCAATATTGCTATACCCGGCTTTTGATAGTTCAAGATATAATTCTTTTTTTGATATATTCAAATAATTTAATGCCTTTTCATTAATAATACCTTCAGAAATAATAGGTTCAGGATATAAAAGTTTCTGATCATCTGATTTAATTATCGTTAATGAGCCATTCCCCTCTAATAAAGCAAAAGCACATTGAGAAGGAGTTTCTATTCCATTTTGTCTTAATTGCATTAATAAATCATCTAAATTATATCTATTTTTTATTAATTCATTTTGAATGATTTCTCCATTAATAATTAAATATGTTGGTTTACCCTCTATAAACTTTCTTATTTTTTTGTTTTTTAAAGTTGCAAGTGCAGTTAATATTTGTAAAATAACAATTATTAAAATTGGTATAACAGAATGAAGTAAAGAACCATTAATATCACTTATTGAAATTGAAAATATTTCTGAAATAATAAAAAACACAATCATATCAAAAGTTGATATTTCTCCAACTTCTCTTTTACCCATTATTTTTAATACAAAAAATAAGAAAAAATAACAAAATATAGTTTTAAAAATTAAAATAATTATTTCGGTAAATGTCATAATTCATCCTTTCTTTTTCATATATTTAATCGAGGGATTAATATAAATGAAAAAAACAATTCTTAATTTTAGCATTTCTCTTTTTATCGTTTTAATACCAAGTTTATTATTAATAGCTATAAATTCTTTATTAATTTATAACAATATTATTCATTATAAAGAAGGAGCATTAATAACTTCATTTATAAGTATAATTGCTTTTTTTGTTTTTTCATTTATCTTTGGGAAAAAGCAAAAAAGCCATGGAATAATCCAAGGCTTAATATTACTTACAATTTATTTATTAATTTCATTATTACTTCTTAAAGATTACTCAAATATATTAATTAAAATAAGTAAATCTTTATGTTTATTCTTTGGTCCAATAATCGGAGTAAATTTTTCTAAAAATTAATCAATTAATGAAACAAAATCAAATTTAAGATGCTTATATGCTTTTTCTGTTGCCATTCTACCACGTGGAGTTTTATTTATAAAACCTAATTTAATTAAATATGGTTCATAAACTTCTTCAATATTACGAACTTCTTCTCCAATTGCGCTTGATAAAGTTTCAAGCCCAACAGGGCCACCAGAAAATCTTTCAATTAAAGTTTTCAAATATTTCATATCTGTTTCATCTAAACCTAATGAATCAATTTTCATTTGATTTAAACTTTTTTCACACATTTTACAATCAATAATGGATAGGTCATTATAACATGCAAAATCTCTAACTCTTCTATAAATTCTATTTGCAATTCTTGGTGTAGATCTAGATCTAATTGCAATCATTTTAGCAGCTTCTTCTTCTATTGGTAAAGAAAAAACTCTTGAAGTTCTTAATACGATTTGCTTTAATTCATCTAGCGAATAATACTCTAATCTGTGAACAATCCCAAATCTATCTCTTAAAGGAGAAGATAAATCACCAGCTTTAGTAGTCGCACCAATTAAAGTAAAAGGAGGCAAAGGGATAGTAATAGTTCTTGCTTCCTCATCACGACCTACTACAAGAGAAAGAGTAAAATCTTCCATTGCACCATAAAGAATCTCCTCAACAACACGAGGAATTCTATGTATTTCATCAATAAATAAAATATCACCGGGATTTAAAGACGATAAAACTGCGGCTAAATCTCCTGGTTTTTCAATTGAAGGACCGTTAACTAACTTAATTTTAGACCCCATTTCATGACTTACCACATAAGCTAAAGTTGTTTTACCAAGTCCAGGTGGCCCATATAAAAGAATATGATCCAAAGTTTCATTTCTTTTTTTTGCCGCGCCAATATAAATTCTTAAATTTTCCTTTAATTCAGTTTGACCAACATATTCATCTAGAGTTAATGGTCTTAATGTCGTTTCAATAGAACTTTCATCATTTAATTTATTCGAATTCGGATTCATGTAGCTACTCATTTATTATTTAATCTCCTTAAACTTTCTCTAATTAATTCTTCCATTGAAAGAGTTGTAGGAAGCTTTTTTAACACTTCTTCAATCTCCTTTACTTTAAATCCTAAACTTCTTAATGCTAAAATTGCTTCTTCTTGATCTTTATTCCATGCTTGTTTATCATTAGAAACACTAACAAGTTTACCTTTTAAATCAAGAATAATTTGTGAAGCTGCTTTTGGTCCAATTCCTGGAAGTTTTTTTAAAAAATTAACATTCCCATTAGAAATAGCATTATAAAAATCATCAACAGTACATTCTCTTAATGCATTTATCGCGGTTCTAGGGCCAATTCCTTTTACAGTAATTAATTGCTCAAACAATTTTTTCTCATTTTTATCAATAAAGCCAACTAAAAACTCATCGTCTTCTCTAACAACATGATATAAAAATACTTTTAAAGTAGAACCAATTTTATAATCACTTTCATGAATATATTTAAAACAATAACCTATATCATGTATATCAATGATTACTTCTTCTTCGTTAACATCAATAATTTTTCCATAGAAATATGAATACATATAGTTCACCAACCTTTTTAATTATAATATAAATACTTATTTAAAAAAATATAAAATAAGAAAAAGACTTATTTAGTTAATTAATACTAAGTAAGCCTTTAATTCTACTAATACTTATTAAGCTTTATAAGTAAATTTTAATGTAATTGAATCTTTACTCATTGACTCAATTGTAAATGAATATACATTACTATATCCATTATTGAATACAAAGTTTTGATGATTTGTAACACCGAAATCATTAACACCACTTGACTTACTACCAAATAAATCAGCATTTTCAAGCGTATGTCCAGGTGAACCAAATAAATTCTTTTCTAGATTCTCTCTTGCAAGTATTGAAGAAATCATTCGATAGTCTTTATCATCACTTGTTCCTGTATCATAGTTTTGTTCTTTAGCATCGTTATGGTGTGCTAAATCGATAACAGTTGTACTAGATGTTGAACTAAATGAATAGTTATTTTTATCAGCATTAGCTTCTATATAACTATCAAATGAATAATCACTCGCAGAGTTATTATATGATAAATGAGCAAGTCTAGAATCGACATGGAACATTTTTAATCCAGGTTCAGTCATAACAGAAACTGAATAATTTTCATATGGTTCTAATGAATCTTGATAATTGACTCCATCGTTAGTGAAATATTCAATAGTAATATATTCATTAAGAGGTGAGTCTAACTTACCAGCTTTATCATTATTTGATCTAACTTCATCGTTTTCATATTTATTAACATATGGTAAGCTTGAAGCATTATATGCAGGAATAATAACAAAGTCACCAGATTCTACAAATGGACGAAGTGTTACAGTATATTCTTTAGTTGACTCATCTAATTCATCATATACGATTTGTTCTTTAGGTTCAGTCCAGTTAAATAACCATTTTGAATATGCGTTATGATCACCTACGTTATGATCCATCATGTCAATTCCTGCAGCAGGAGTTGATCCATCATATCCTGTAGAATAATAGTCTAATAATCCTAATGCATGTCCGGTTTCATGAATTACTGTATGTGCATCAGCTTTAAATGTTTTAGTATTGTTTGTAGTAACAGTATATGCAGCATTCTTATTATTCAATAAGAAATCAAAACTTAACCAAACGAATGTATATGGTTTTGGCCAATTTTCAACAGGTTCTTGACCTGATCTTTTCCAACAGAATGCCCAGAATAAATCTTTCGCATTAGTATTTTTACTCTTATTACATACTCCAGTAGAACTTGAAGAACAATTTGGTTGAGCATATACAAATTCAACACAATCAAAATATCCATCATTATTAGTATCAAATTCAGCATAATCATCAAAATTAGTTTTATACCACATTGTAGCTTTATCAACTAAATCATATACAGATGATTCACCTTTACCAACATTATAGAACTCTTGAACTGTTCCATCGTAAGTATACCAAGGAGTAACCTTACCACTGATGTTTAATCTATTATAACTTGATTTATAGTAGTAAGATGAAAGAGATTCATAACCACTTTCTCCATCAGCTCCAAAATAAGCTTGTTCGATGATTTTTCTCATACCATCAAATCCACCAATTTTATATCCAGCATATACATCAAAAATATCTTCAGTAGTATCTTGGAATTTAACAGGTATAACTAACACTTTTTGGTTACCATTTGTTCCTAAATCATAATATGTTGTTCTAACATCTTGTAAAGAAATACCTCTAGATGTTCTAATATTTGGATCAATATCAGAATTATAATTTGTATAAGTTACTTCTGATACATAATTATCTTCAACACCATCTGGTAATGTAGTTTTTGTTGATTCGCCTGTATAAATTTTAACTCTACCAATACCTACTCTATTAGTTCTATAATTTTTATAGAAAACTTTAACAAGAACAAATTTTACATATGATACTTGTTTTCCATAAGGATTTAAATTAAATGTTTTAACTTCTAATTTCTTTTCATCAGGGAATTCATCTAATTCATCAAGTCTTTGTGAATCAACAACTTCCATATTTGAATTTAAAGCTTGTACTTCAAATATAAATTCATCTTTTTCTACATTTGTACTAATACTATTACCACCATTTAATGACATTGTAACATCAACTGAAAATGGAAGATTAGTATTAAACTTTTCAGTGATTATATAATCACCATCTTTTTTCATTTGGATAGTACCATCATTAGCTTCAATAAAACTATCAGAAGAATAAACCCATTTATTATTTTCATCATCAACATCAATCATATCTGATTTAGTTTTTTGCCAAATTCTTTTTTCTAAAATAACTTCATTTGGTATTTCACCAGTATAAAGGCTATTTGAATTACCACATGAAACTGTCATGAAACTAACACTTGTTAAAGAAGCAATAGACAAAAATAAATTTGTTAATTTTTTCAATTTCATAAAAATACCACCTTTCTAACCCGTATTTATATTATTATAAGTAATACGTTTTTTTATTGCAATTTAATATTAATTTTATTCAAAATATTCAAATTCAAAGTCACATAATTTGACAGTATCACCATCTTGAGCGCCAAGTTTATGAAGCATATCATCAACACCTAAATCACGAAGAATTCCAATTAATCTCATTATTCCTTCATCAGTAGAAAGATTAATTAAAGAATAAGTTCTTTCTATCTTTTCACCTTTTATAACATATAAATGTGCTTCAGGATGTATAATTTCAAATTCCGATTTTTCTTTAGTTGCGTCATAAATTTTAACATCTTCATGACTTTCTTCGTATATAGGGAAACTAGGAGCAGTCTTTAATAAATCATTAATTCTATATAACATTTCTTTTATTCCTTCATGTAAAATCGAAGAAATAAATAATACTTCATATTTATCTTTTAAAGCTTTTTTCACTTTATTTGCTTTTTGTAAAGTAATTTCATCTTCAACTTTATTACAGACAACAAGAGTAGTTCTATCGATTAAATGATATCCATATGTTTTTAATTCATTATTAATAGTTTCAAAATCTTCAAGAGGTGAATCATGTTCCATATCTAACACATGAACTATAACTCTACATCTTTCAATATGTCTTAAAAATGTTAAACCTAAACCTTTTCCTTGTGATGCTCCTTCAATTAATCCTGGTAAATCCGCAACACAGAACGATGAACCATCATCTAAATATGTTATTCCAAGTTGCGGTGTAATTGTAGTAAACGGATAATCAGCAATTTCAGGTTTTGCTGATGAAATAACAGATAAAAGAGTTGATTTACCAACACTAGGAAGACCAACAAGTCCAACATCGGCAAGTAACTTTAATTCAAGAATTAATACTTTTTCTTCACCAGGTAATCCATTTTCTGCAATACGAGGAGCTCTATTCCTTGGTGAAGAAAAACATGCATTACCTCTTCCACCTCTACCACCTTTAACTGCAAGATATGTTTGTCCTTTTGTAGATAAATCACATAGTAATTCATTAGTTGCAGCATCAAATATTACTGTTCCAATTGGAACTTCTAATATAATATCCTCAGCGCCACGACCATACATTTTTTTAGCTAAACCTTTTCCACCATCACAAGCCATTACTTTTCTAGCATGTCTATAATTAATGAGTGTTGATTGAGAATCAGTTGCCTTAAAATATATTGATCCACCTCTTCCTCCATTACCACCTGAAGGACCTCCGCGTTCAATATATTTTTCATGATGAAAAGCAATACATCCATCTCCACCTTTTCCAGATTTAACAGTTATTTTTGCTCTATCTATAAACACTATAAAACACCTCCTTAATCGAGTAGAGAGTGAAAAGTAAATACTTTTCCGCTCCCTCTCACACCACCCTA
>CAYVZF010000015.1:0-21726 GCA_964456095.1 uncultured Erysipelotrichaceae bacterium | reverse complement strand
TTAAATCTCCCTCCTTTAATTACTCGCGGCATTACAAGCAGAAATTGCGGATGCAAATCTCGAATTAATATATTCATCTAGTGTATTTTCATCGTTATAAGATAAAATACCATCTAATAAAGAACCAACTTCATCTCTTGCTGTTGCTGATCCAACAAAAGCAGGTGAAGTGAAGTAATCGTTAACTTGAGAAACAGTTACATTTGTAGAAAGTGCTGCGATAAATGTTCCACCATCCGCACTATCTAAGAAATTTTGATAAATTTCATAACGATTAACCGATTTAATAACAGGTGTATAACCTGATGAAATTGAAAATTGTGATTGGAATTCAACATTTGTTGTTAAGAACTTCATTAATAACCATGAAGCCATTATTTTTTGTGGATTCTTTGAATTAAACAAGCAAAGATCTGGTCCTTGAGAAATAACAGCTCTTTTTGATGTTGAAGATACTTGAGGGATTGAAACAATACCAGTTTCAAACGCATAATCTCCACCAGCCATTACTGTTTGATATGAAGCACCAGCAGAAGAACCAATACACATATAAGATCTTTGTCCCTCTAGGTTAGTAAAAAGTCCAGATGTATAGCTACCATATAATCCTTTTGTAGTAACTAAACCATCTCTTTTCCAACCCCAAATCTTTTTAACGAATTCTTTATTTTTATCATTATTAAATACATAACGATTGTTAGGATCTGTAGTAGTATAACCTGATCCTAATTGTTCGCACATAGTAATAAACCAGTTAGAAGATGAGTCATAACCTAATGGTATTGATAATGGATCAATCTTTTTAATTTGACGACATACTTCTTCCATTTCATCCCATGTTGTTGGAACTTTTAAATTATTTTCCGTAAAGAATGTTTTATCATAATATAATACCTCAGAAGATTTTGAAAATGGTAAACAATACATTTTATCATCACCAAAACATTTACCTTCTTCATAATATGCCTCGATAAAATCATCTTTTTGTTCTTGAGTAAATCCATAAGTTGGATCATCGATTAAGTTATTTAAAGTGATGACAGAACCAGCTTTATTATATAAAGCAATATGATCCGGATAACAATAAGCAATATCACATTGTGATGCACCAGCAGAAATTTGAGTAGTCATTTGATCTCTAACATCATCATATCCACCAATTGATTGTGATTTAACAATAATATTAGGATACATTTCTTGGAAATCTTCTAAATATATATTTAAGACTTCTTGAAGAACTTGTCCCATTGTGTGATAAAAAGTAATTGTCACAGTTTCGTTTTCATTAAATCCGCCTTCTGGAACAACAAAATCAATTGTATTATTAGATCCTTGTGAATTATTTTCAGATAATTGCGAATTACCTTCTGAATTAGAAGTACCACCACAAGAAACACATGTCATTAAAGAAAGTGGAATAATACTTAATAAAGAAAATATTTTAAGTTTATTCATGTATTTTCTCCCTAGATATTACCAATACTATAATTACATTGATAAACAGCATTTTTAAATGCAGTATCAATATAATCATCAATATCAGATCCTGTATATGTTAAGACAGATTGCAATAAACTACCAACTTGATTTCTTGCATCAGATGAGCCTAAGAAAGCATCAGATGTGAAATAATTTTCTTCTTGTTCAAGACATACTTTTGATGATAAAGCAGATAAATATGCATTACCTTTAGAAGCATTTGCAATATAATTACTATAATATTCATTATCATTAACAGATTTCAAAACTGGAACATATCCTGATTGAATTGAGAATTGTGCTTGGAAATCAACATTAGTTGTTAAGAATTTCATTAATAACCATGAAGCCATTACTTTTTGAGGATCTTTTTGATTGAAAATACAAAGTGAAGGTCCTTGTGAAATGACTTTCTTATTTGATGAATCGTATTGAGGTATTTCAGTAATACCTGTTGTAAATGGATATTCCCCTGCAGTATTTTTAGTAGGAGCTTGATATGAAGCACCAGCCGATGAACCAATACACATGTAAGCTTTTTGATTATTTTCACCTGTTTCTGTGAAAAGGCCTGAAGTATATGCACCATATATTTCTTGAGTTGTAATATAGCCATTATCATACCAAGTCTTTAATCTCTTAACAAAGTTTTTATTTACATCATTATCAAATAAGAAATGATCATCTCCAGCAGCGCTTGTATATGGTGAACCTAATTGTTCACACATAGTAATAAATAAATTAGCTTCAGAATCGTAACCTAAAGGTATTGATAATGGATCAAGTTCTTTAATCTTACGACATACTTCTTCCATTTCATCCCATGTTGTTGGAACTTTTAAATTATGTTCTGCAAAGTATTCTACATTATAATAAAGTACTTCAGTAGATTTTGAAAATGGTAAAGTATACATATATCCATCACCAAATTGTCTACCCTCATTATAATAACCAGCGATAAAATCATCTATTTGTTCTTGAGTAAATCCATAGGTTTCATCAGCAATTAAATTATCTAATTTAACAACTTTTTTAGTTTTATTATATGTTGCAACGTGATCAGAATAACAATAAGCAATATCTGGACCACCACCAACAGATAATTCTGTTTTAATTTGATCTAATACATCATCATATCCACCAGGTTGTGTATGATTAACTGTAATGTTAGGATACATTTCTTGGAAATCTTCGATATAAACATCATATACTTCTCTTAATTTTTGTCCCATTGTTGAGTAAAAATTAATTGTGACATTTTTTGTTGTATCAAATTCTACTGGAACGAATGCACCATTTGTAACATTATTTTCACTATTAATACTACCATTTTCATTAGAAATAGCTTCATTTTCTGATGAATTTGTATTTTCACTTGGTGAAGAATTTGTTGTTCCATTTCCACCACATGCAACTAGTGCCAAAAGTAAGCTACAACTTAAAATACTAAATTTTTTCATAAATACTCTTTCTCCTTTTTTTAATATTTATTATTAATTATCCTTTGATACCACTTCTTGATACGCCCCTCATGATGTATTTTCTAAAGCATAAGAATACAATGAATAATGGAGCAGAAACTATCGCAACCGCGGCCATTTGTACTGGATAATTTGTATCAGTAGATCCCTCTACTGTGAATCCTGTACCACGTAAACCATTAGTAATTAATTGGTGGAATGAATCATTTGCAATTAATCTAGGCCATACGTATGAGTTCCATGAACCCATCATTTTTAAAATTGTAATTGTTATAATTGTTGGTAAAGCTAAAGGAATCATAACTTTAATCAAATATTTTAAATCTGATGTTCCATCAACTTTCGCAGCAAGATACAATTCATTTGGAACTTGCTTAAAGTTTTGTCTTAATAAATAAATATAATATGTTGAAACTAAGAACGGAACAATAAGTGCCGCGAATGTGTTTCCCCACTTTAATGTAACAGACACTGTCGCATAATTTGTAATTGTAAATAATTCACCAGGAATCATCATAGTCATAAGTAATGCACCGAACATTAAATCTCTACCTTTAAATTCAAGTCTTGCAAATGCAAATGCACTTAAGATTGTAATTACAAGAGATAATAAAGTGGAAACTAACCCGACAAATAATGTATTAATAAATAATTTACCTAAATCAGCTTTTTGGAACGCTTCCAAATAGTTTTCAAAATGAATAACTTCAGGGAAGAACGTTGGTGATGATCTTTTATATTCCGCTAAATCCTTTAAAGAAGAGTTAATCATCCAATAGAATGGGAATATAATAGCAATAGCAAGTAAAATCAATAAAGCATATATAATAAAATATCCTAATGCCTTTTTAATTTTTTGAGCATGAGTTAGTTTTTCAACATCTAATCTGTCTTCTTTAACTTCTTCATTCTTCTTAATTTTTTCTTTTACTATTGTTCCATCTTCTCTAATTTTTAAATTAAAGCTAATTTCTTCAATATTATTTATGATTTTGTTATCATTATTATTCATAGTTAAACCCTCCTAATAATGTACTTTCTTCTTACTAACCCATAAGTTAATAAGCGTAACAACCATAATAATTGCAAATAAGATAAGCGCTGCAGCAGAAGCAGTACCATAATTATCTCCAGAAATTGCATCATAGATATATCCAACCATAGTATTTAATCTTTTAGCTTGACCAGCAGGACCCATAGTATCATTAAAAATACCAATAATGCTTGAATATTCTTTGAATCCACCAATAAAGCTTGTAATAACGACATATGCGATCATCGGTGAAAGTAAAGGTACTGTTATTTTAAAGAAAACTTTAACTTTTGATGCAGAATCGATTTTCGCGGCATCATAATATTGTTTATTAACACTTTGAAGACCACCAAGTAAAATTAAAATTTTAAATGGAAGAGCATTCCAAACTATATAAACAACCATTACTGCAATATTTGCCCAATATGAGCTACCAGCATTAATCCAGTTTATAGGATTCCCGCCAAAAAATTGAATAATGTTATTAACAATACCCCAAGATTGAGCAATCATAGGAATTCCATTAATATAATAAACTGGTAAACCAACATCAACACCACTTGTATGAGATGTAAGACCAACAATGTTAAACATCATTGCAAATACCATACCAATTGCAATTGAGTTAGTTACATAAGGTAAGAAATAAATTGTTTGAAATAACTTTGAGAATTTAGGAATTGAATTCAAGAAAACAGAAACTAATAATGCTAAGAAACAAGATAAAGGTACTGTAAGAACTGTAAGAACAATTGTATTAGTTAGACAACCCATTAAACCGGTTTGTCCACCATTACCTTTTAATGTTTCAATAATACTATCTAAAATTGTTTTATTACTATCAGAACCATATGAAAGTACAGTAACAAAGTTTTTTATACCAAAATTAAATGTTGCACCGTTTTGAGCACTAAGTGGTGAATAGTTTTCCAAAAAAGCAATTCTAACTGTATTAAAGATTGGATAAACAGTAAATACTGCAAGTAAAATAAGTGCAGGCAGTAAAAATAGCCATCCTTTCCATTGTTGTTTGGAATCTACCATAACTACTCTCCTTCATTTTGATGAATACGATTTTCAGTTTCAATATCAAAAACAAATAATTTATTCTCTTTAACATCAAAACGAACATATCCGTTTTCATCAGCACATACTTTTCGAGAATCAGGAATAATAGAACGAACAACTGGATTTTGTGAATCACTATGTTCAGAAACAACAGATGCATCTCTACCCATAATTTCAACATTTCTTAATTTTAAGCTCAATTTACCATTTGGATTTAAAATGAATCCTTCAGGTCTGATACCAATAGTTACATTTCTATCATCAGATTTGAAATCAGCAATTCTTTCATCACCGATATATAAACCATTATTTTCAATTCTTCCATTAAAAACATTAATAGGTGGTGTACCAAGGAACTTAGATACAAATAAATTATCTGGATTATCGTAAACATCTTGAGGCTTACCAATTTGTTGTACAACACCTTTTTTCATTACAACAATCAAATCAGAAATAGACATCGCTTCTTCTTGGTCGTGAGTAACGAAAACTGTAGTGACCTTTGTTTCTCTTTGTATACGACGAATTTCTTCACGAGTTTGTAATCTTAAACGAGCATCAAGATTTGATAAAGGTTCATCGAGTAAAAGGACCTTAGGTGCTTTTACTAAAGCTCTAGCAATTGCAACACGTTGTTGTTGTCCACCAGATAATTCACTAGGTTTACGATCTAATAAATCATCAATTTGTACAAGTCTTGCAACTTCAACTGTTCTACGTAATGCTTCTTTTTTTCCGACTTTTTGATTTTGAAGTGGGAATAAAATGTTTTGTTTAACAGTCATATGAGGATATAGAGCATAGTTTTGGAATACTAAGCCAACACCTCTTTTTTCTGGGGCCAATTTAGTAACATCATCATTACCAAAAAATATTTTGCCCGAACTTGGTTTTAAAAGCCCAGAAAGCATAAATAATGTTGTAGATTTTCCACAACCAGATGGACCAAGTAAACCAATTAATTTACCGTCAGGTATTTCAAACGAAAATTTGTTAACCGCAATTACTTCACCTTTTCCACTTTTACTTTGGAAAATTTTGGTTAACTCGTCTAATACAACCTTCATATTTTTTCCTCCTATTATTTGTTCAAATTAAGAACGCAAGTAAATTATATTATCACAAAAGTATTGTAACATATCTTTATTTTTATATAAAGAATTAAATAATTATAAAAACCATATTCAAGTAAAAAAAGAGGGTTATTCCTCTTTTAAAATTTCATTATCAAAATATGTATTATTTATATCTTTTTTAACTTCAAAAGCTGGTAAAATCGCAAATATAATACCACCAACAATTGCTAAAATTGAAAACATTATTAAACCGATTCCATTTGTATATGATACTTCAGAACCAACTAATGAATTAATATTGCTAATCATTATATTAGAAAAGAATAATGATAAAAGGCCACCAAATAAAGACAATAAGCCAAAGCCTTCTCTTACCCACATCATATCTTTAGTTTTCTTGACTAAAACTAATACAAATGATGCAATACTTCCAACAATCGCAGAAATAAATGATAAATATACAACAAAATTAAATCCTAATTTTATTGACATACTATCAACAGTGACAATTGGAGCATCTGAAGATAATTGTTTTACCGCGGTTGTTGTTTTAATAATATCTACTGTTTTGCCTAATAAATATCCAACATTCGATACGGTATATTCAATAGTATATTTAATTCTAACACCACCTGTTTTATCAGTATAACTATTTTGTCCACTTAATAAAGGGAAAGCAATTAAACATACAAATGCTAATACAACAAGAACTAATGCAAAAGAAGATAAACTTTTTTCTACAATATTAATAATTTTATTTTTCTTTTTATTATTTAATTGAGATAAAAATTTAAAATGTTCTCTTATAACCCTTATAGTCAAAGGGAACGTAATAATTGTACCAACAATTGCAATAAAAGATGTCAAGTACAATGAAGCATTAATCATCAACTTTGAAATGAAAGCCGTTTCAGTCGATGTTATATAACTTTGAAATGAACTATCTTTATAAACAGCTAAAATAATAAGTGTAAGAATAGCATCCATAAAAGATGAAATAAGTAAAATCCACCATGAACTCGTATTTTCATCATCATGAGAGTTTAATGCACCTATTGCTTGTAATAATCCACCACCTAAGCCGAATATCGCTAAGCCGAATAGAAAATAAACTGTACTTTTTACTTGAGTGTCTAATAAAAGTATAAAAATAGTAGATGAAATAGCAACTAAAACACCTATCATTAACAAAATTATTTTTCTTATATTTTTTTTATCCATAAAATAATTCTCCCAACAACCTAATTGTATACTATTTGTTATTCATTTTCAATATACAAAAAATCACGTTACACACAAAAAGATTTACTTCCAAGTCTTATTTTTTTCTTCATCAAGCCTTTCTTGTTCGCATTTTGCATTAATGTAATCATTTTTAGTTTCAAAAATATATGTCTCATCCATACTTATTGCAATAACATTACCAATAGTATTTGCAATGCCATTTTCATTTTTCGTCATCAAGACCATTATAATATTAATTAAAGGAATAATTAAAACAAGAAAAAGAGCAATAATATTTCCACCAGTTATTAGATAATAAAAAACAGCAAAAATTGGTATTAATAAATTAACTAAAAACTTACCAAAAAGAAATCTGATGAATAATTGTAAATTTGTAACTTTATATTTTTCGCTATTTAACAATCCAACTTTTAATATTTTCATTCCTATTGTTTGTCCGTTTTTTAAAAAAAATGGAATTAAAAAATCATAAATAAAAGATGTAAAAAATGCAGATAAAACAAACATTAATAAAGCCAATTGATAAGATTGCTCTAAAAGTAATACAGCATTAGAATCATTATAAAAATTATTCCATTGTTCTTCACACCCTTTAACACACAATTCATATTCACCACTAGAATTAAGAACATATAAACCAAAAGATTTATATACTTCATGAAGCGAATCAAATGTTTTTTGAAAGCCAACTGCAAAAGACATTAAAAACAAAATACCAGTAAAAATAATGACAAAAAGAATAACATCAATAAAATACGCTGCGATTCTATTCTTTTTTTTAGCTAAAACTGGTTCAAATATGTTTTTTATCTCTTTATTATCTTGTTTTTTCATTCTATACCACCTTTATTTAACACATCACTTATTTCATGAATAGTAATTACAACTTCATCACCTTTTGACGTTTGTCCTTGAGGGAAATCATCAATTATAACTGTTTGACATAAAATATCAAGTAAAGAAAGTTTGTTTTTAGTAACAAGCATAGTTATGAATGATGAAATAATTATAATAAGTCCTGCAGGAATATTAATAATAGTTAGTAAATACTCAAACATAAAAAATAATAAAAATCTGAATATTATTTGTAATCTATCTGCGATTAACCCACTTTTTTGAGAAATATAGCCTAAATGAAACATTAACATTCCTATTGTTTTTCTTCCTTTTAAGAACATACTTGGAAGCAAAAATACAATAATAACAGATAAAGATAAACTTGGGACAATCATTAACACATTTAACCAGTCTAGTCTATCTTGTAACACAACATATCTTTCATTAGATGACAAAACATCATAAGCTTTATTTAACTCTTCTTTATAAAAAGCTTTTAATTCTTCTTCTGTACCTATTTCTAAATACTTATTATTAATAGCATCATATTCAAAATATGTAGAATTTTCTTTATCTTCATTATATTGATCTAGAAGATTATTATTTTCAAAAAAATACGTTAAATGATCATCATAATCACTTTGAATAACTACTAATCCATTATTTTCATTTAATACATATAATCCGCTATCAACAAGAAGAGTTTCATATTCTTTATTTGTATTTTGATAAACATTGCTTTTTTTTACAACTGGTTCATTAATTAACACAAAGAACAAAAAAAAGACACAAACACAAATTATCGCATCGATAGCTACAGAACATATTCTTCTTAATACGCTGCTTTTTCTATAAACAAAGGTTTTCAAAATCATAACCTCCTAAATTTATCATTTTCATCAATTTCTTCTATTTCAACATCAATTGGTTCATTTGTATCATCTTTTTCAACATTTTCTTCATTTATATTTTGTGCTAAATATGGATTAACATATGGAACTTCAATTACCATTGTAGATGCTACATAATCGTGAATAGCGCTATTATTTTTAGTTACAATCATTAATATAATAGATACAAGCAATGGTAAATATAAGAAATTAGATAATAATAAAGATAAGAAGAATTCAATAATAGCTAACGCAGCAAAACGTATACACATTTGATATATTTTTGCAGTTTTATTAGTTTTAACATCAACAACAGTTAATCTCATAACCATTTTACCTAATGTTTGACGTTTTTTAGAAATAATTGGAATGATTAAATAAAATATTAATAAACTTACAAAATAAGAACTATATGCTTTAATATTATCATACTTATTTAATTCTTTAAGTATATCATAATATTTGCCATCTTCATATTTCTTAAAATATTCACCACTATAAATAGCATTATAAAGTGCTTGAGTATAAAAATCTTTTAATTCTTCTTTATCAGCATTTTCAAGAGCAACACCGTTTTCATCAAACAAATTACTATTATTTGCTTTTAAATCTTTATAATAATTTAATGCATCTTGTCCACCAATTTTATCATAGAATTTACACATATATTCATCAGTATTTAAATCAACTGAAGTAATAGAAATCAAATAAAAACTATTATTATCATAAGAATTTAAATTCGTTTCAATCTCATCTCTTTCTTCTTTTGTACATGACGCATCATATTTAAATTCATATTTATAACTAGAACTAGTTTCATCCAATTTATATTCAACATAAACATATGCATATGCATCAAAAAGACCAAGATCGTAAGTATATTTTTTATCATTATATGAAGTAACAGAGTTAACTAAAGGATCAACTGCGAGTGCAAGTAAAATTATAGATAATAAAAACCAACCTAAAATATCAAATATCATCGCGCCAAGTCTTTTAAAAACAATCGAAAAATTCTTTTTCATTTTTAGCTCCTTTTCCATCCCCAAGTAATATTATATCTATAAATTCAAACTATTCATATTGTTTTTAATTTTTTTAGAATAATTAATATATGCAAAACCATAAATTATTTATAGGTGAGATATATGCAATATGAAACTAAATTATATATAGTAAAAGAAAATGATTCTCTAGAAAAAATATCAATAGAAAATAATATTCCAATAAGTGAAATAATACGATTAAATCCATTATCAAAACATAGATTAATTGAAGGACAACCATTAATATTAAATATCCCTATAAAAGAAAATACTAGAGATAACTATAATTCAAGCAATATACATAATGATTGTAAAATAACAAAATTATTTTACACGTATAAAGAATTATTAATTTGTACAATTTACTATCCCTTTGCATTTGATATATTAGCAAAATCATTTAATGATATATTTTATAAAATTTCAAATGATAATGAATTATTTAACTTATTATGTTCTATAACAAATATACCAACACTATTAAATAATAAAACAGAAAAAGAATTATTACAGGCTCAGCAAGAAATTAATACTCAGGTTGAAAATCTAAAATTAAAATATAATTCAACATCAACAAATATTAATGAATTATTTGAAAATATTGAATTATTTATTATTAAAATACTTAATGAAAATTATAAAGAAGCAAATAACTACTATAATTTATTTGAAATTGAATTATGTAAATTATTAGGCATATAAAAAGAGAGAATATGAGCATTATTCTCTCTTAAATAAACTAAATTATAATTATTTAATAATTTCGTTAACTGTACCAGCACCAACAGTACGTCCGCCTTCACGAATAGAGAATTTTGTTCCCTTTTCGATTGCGACTGGGTGAATTAATTCAACTGTTAATGTAACGTTATCACCTGGCATAACCATTTGAACGTCTGCAGGAAGAGTAATTACACCTGTAATATCTGTTGTACGGAAGTAGAATTGAGGACGATAGTTAGTTAAGAATGCTGTATGACGTCCACCTTCTTCTTTAGTTAATACGTAAACAGAAGCTGTGAATTTAGTATGTGGAGTAACTGATCCAGGTTTTGCTAAGATTTGACCACGAACTACTTCATCACGGTTAACACCTCTTAATAATACACCGACATTATCACCTGCTTGAGCTTGATCAAGTGTTTTACGGAACATTTCAATACCTGTAATAACAGTTTTCTTTGTTTCTTTAATACCAACGATTTCAACTTCGTCGTTTAATTTAGCAGTACCACGTTCAACACGTCCTGTAACAACAGTACCACGACCTGTAATTGTAACAACGTCTTCAACTGCTAATAAGAATGGTTTATCAACATCACGAGCTGGATCAGGAATATAGCTATCAACTGCATCCATTAATTCCATGATTGCAGCTTCAGCATCAGCATCACCTTGAAGTGCTTTTAATGCAGAACCACGGATGATTGGTGTATCATCACCAGGGAAGTCGTATGAGTTTAATACATCTCTTAAATCCATTTCAACTAAGTCGATTAATTCAGGATCATCAACTTGGTCGCATTTATTTAAGAATACAACAATATATGGAACACCAACTTGTTTTGCAAGAAGAATGTGTTCACGAGTTTGAGGCATGACACCATCAGAAGCAGCAACTACAAGAATTGCACCATCCATTTGAGCAGCACCAGTAATCATGTTTTTAACATAGTCAGCGTGACCTGGGCAGTCAACGTGAGCATAGTGTCTAGTTGCTGTTGAATATTCAATGTGTGCAGTATTAATTGTAATACCACGTGCTTTTTCTTCTGGAGCAGCATCGATTTGATCATATGCTTTCTTTTCAGATAAGCCTTTTTTTGCTAATACAGTTGTAATAGCAGCTGTTAAAGTTGTTTTACCATGGTCAACGTGTCCAATTGTACCAATATTAACGTGGACCTTGCTTCTATCAAATTTTTCTTTTGCCATTTTATTAAGTTTCCTCCTAAATGTACGTAATAATTTTATAGCATTTTATATATAAAATCAATAAGAAATAATCTAATTAATTTTAAACTATTTTAATGAAAGTCTATTATTTTGTTTGTGACTTTTTAATAATTTCGTCAGCAACAAATTTTGGACATTCTTCATAACGGTCAAGTTCCATCGTATAGTTACCACGACCTTTAGTCATAGAACGTAAATCAGTAACATAACCGAACATTGTTGCAAGTGGTACCGAAGCATCGATTACTTCAGCATTACCTCTTGAGAAGTAACTATTAATATTACCTCTTCTCTTTGAAATATCACCCATGACATCACCAAGATATTCATTAGGTACTGTAATTTCAACTTTCATAATTGGTTCCAAAATTACTGGATCACACTTTTTAGCAGCTTCTTTAAGTGCCATAGATGCAGCAACTTTATAAGCAGCTTCAGAAGAGTCAACATCATGTGATGAACCATCAAATAATGTAGCTTTGATATCAATAATAGGGAATCCTGCAAGTAAACCTCTATCTAAAGATTCTTTTAATCCATCGCAAGTTGGTTTAATAAATTCTCTAGGAACTACACCACCTACGATAGCATCGACGAATTCAAATCCTTTTCCAGGGTTTGGTTCAAATCTAACCCAAACGTGACCATATTGACCATGACCACCAGATTGTTTAACATATCTACCTTCACATTCGCCAGTTTTACGAATTGTTTCACGATATGCAACTTGTGGTGCACCAACAGTAACATCTACACCAAATTCATCTCTTAAACGAGTTACAAATACATCAAGGTGAAGTTCACCAACACCCGCGATAATAGTTTGTCCAGTTTCTTGATCTGTATAGAATTTAAATGTTGGGTCTTCTTCAGCAAGTTTTAATAAACCTGCAGTCATTTTATCTTGATCACCTTTAGTTTTAGGTTCAATTGCTTCATTAATAACTGGATCAGAGAATTTAATTGATTCTAAGATAACAGGATGATTTTCATCACATAATGTGTCACCAGTTGATGTATTTTTTAAACCAACAGCAGCACCGATATCACCTGCTAAAACTTCTTCAACTTCATTTCTCTTATTTGAATGCATTAATACTAAACGAGAGAATCTTTCTTTAACACCTTTAGTTGCATTTAATACATATGATCCTGATTTAGCTGTACCAGAATAAACTCTAAAGAAAGCTAAACGACCAATAAATGGGTCAGTCATAATTTTAAATGCTAAAGCTGCAAATGGAGCATCATCTTCAGGTATACATTCTACTTCATTACCATCTAAGTCATGACCTTTAGCATTTGGTACATCAACTGGTGATGGTAAATATTCAACAATTGCATCAAGTAATAATTGAATACCTTTATTTTTATATGCAGATCCACATAATACTGGGAAGAATTCACCAGTTAAAACACCTGCACGAATAGCATTTTTTGTTTCTTCAATAGTAGGTTCTTCACCTTCTAATACTTTCATCATTACATCTTCATCAAAATTAGCAATTTTTTCAAATAATTCAGTACGAAGATTTTCAACGATGTCTGTGTAATCCTCAGGGATTGCGATTTCTTGTGGGTGTTCACCTTTGACATCTGAATAAACATATGCTTTCTTTTCAACGATGTCAATAACACCTTTTAAAGCTGATTCAAGTCCGATTGGATATTGAATAGCAGCAGCATTAGCGCCTAATTTTTGACCAATTGATTTAACTGACATATCAAAGTCAGCACCAATTGCGTCTAATTTGTTAACGAATACAATTCTAGGTACATTGTACTTAGAACCTTGTCTCCAAACAGTTTCAGTTTGAGGTTCAACTCCGTTTTTACCATCAAGTACAGTAACAGCACCATCAAGTACACGAAGAGATCTTTCAACTTCTGCAGTAAAGTCTACGTGACCAGGAGTGTCAATTAAATTAATTCTATGACCTTTCCAGAAACATGTTGTAGCGGCAGACGTAATAGTAATACCTCTATCTTGTTCTTGTTTCATCCAGTCCATTGTTGCTGAACCATCATGAGTTTCACCGATTTTATAAACTTTTCCTGTATAGAAAAGAATTCTTTCTGAACATGTGGTTTTACCAGCATCGATGTGAGCCATAATGCCGATGTTTCTTGTATTTTTAATACTAGTTTGACGAGCCATATGTCCCCCTCATTACCAACGATAATGTGCGTAAGCTTTATTTGCTTCAGCCATTTTGTGTGTATCTTCTCTCTTCTTGACAGAAGCTCCAGTACCGTTAGCAGCATCAATGATTTCTCCTGCTAAACGATCCTCCATAGTTTTTTCGTTTCTTAAACGAGCATAATTAACTAACCAACGTAAACCTAAAGTTGTTTTTCTTTCATTTGATACTTCAACTGGTACTTGATAGTTAGCAGCACCTACTCTTCTAACTTTTAATTCTAATGTAGGCATAATATTTCCGATAGCAATTTCGAATACTTCCATCGCTGGTTTTCCTGTTTTTGCTTCGATTTTTTCGAAAGCTTTATAAAGAATAGTTTGAGCTGTTCCTTTTTTGCCATCGACCATAATTTTATTAATTAAACGTGTGATCATCTTTGAATTATAGATTGGATCAGGTAGTACAACGCGTTTTGCAATTGTTCCTTTTCTTGGCATATAAATTCCTCCTTTCCTCTTTTATAATAATGGAATTCTTTTTTAATTATTTAGCCGCTTTTGGTTTTTTAGTACCGTAAAGCGATCTGCCTTGTTTTCTGTCTGTTACACCAGCGCAGTCTTTAACACCACGAATAATATGATAACGGACACCTGGAAGATCCTTTACACGTCCTCCACGAATGAATACTGTAGAGTGCTCTTGAAGGTTATGTCCTTCTCCACCGATATAAGCAGTAACTTCATATCCATTTGATAAACGAACACGGGCATACTTTCTTAAAGCAGAGTTAGGTTTTTTAGGTGTCATAGTACCTACACGAGTACAAACACCTCTTTTTTGAGCTGCACTTTGTAAAGTTTCTTTTTTAGCAAGTGAGTTCCAGCGGAAATTTAAAGCTGGTGCTTTGGATTTTTCAATTGACTTACTTCTTCCTTGACGGATTAATTGATTAATTGTTGGCATTGAAAATTCCTCCTTTCATTTTAATACCTGTAAACAACAATACCGGGTGTTTCGTATTTTAGCAAAAATAATTGTTGCAAAAGCAACCTAAACACCATGTACTTATTGCACATGCTTTTAAATATTAGCAAAAGAGCAATAATTAGTGCAAGTATTTTTTTCACATTTTTTATTTTTTTGTTATAAGTGATTTTATAAAATCATTATAATCTTTCCAACAATTAAAAAAGACTATCGATTAACCTAAGTATGTCCATAGTCCTTTATAATATTAATTACTTAATTAGCATCAACTTCTATGCTATCAATTTTATCATCTTTTTGAAATTTAGATATAAAATATGAACAAGCAAATCCAACAGCAAATAGAACAATACCAATTATTATTTCCCATACATTCCAAGTTTCAGGAATATTTTTAACAAATATAATTATAATAGAAGCAAAAATAAATCCAAATATACCAAAGAATGTTTTGACTTCAAATTTCTCAAGCATAATTTCAATCAACTTTGATATTAATAATATTCCAACAATACATCCAAGAGCAAATGGTATTAATACTTGTAAATGTGGAATAATCATACTAAAGTCAGTAATATTTCCAACAGATTCACCAACGACTAATTCATAATATCCTAAAATCATAAGAGTCATAGAGCCTGAAATACCTGGAATAATCATTGTCGCAGCACCTATAATACCGACTAAGAATAATTTAATATATCCCCAAACATTAAAATTATATTCATTAATTGTTATTTCATTTTTACCAAAACCTAATGCATCAGGCAAGAATGTATATAATAATAAGAATGCGAAAACACAAACAAATATTAATATATTAGGTACATTTTTAATATGACCTTTTATCTTTTTATAAAGTAATGGAATACCACCTATGATTAATCCATTAAAGAATAATCCAGTTGCGAAAGGAAAACTTTCTAAAGAATCCCCGATTACTTTTGAAGATAAAAGAATTGCAACACCCATACCCAAAACAATAGGTAATAAATATAAAACATTTTTAATAAAATTTTTAAAAATACCAGATATTGCGGATATAAACTTATCATAAATACCCAAAATAACTGCAAGAGTGCCTCCTGAAACACCAGGAATTACGTTTGCAATTCCCATAATTGCACCTTTAACAAAAAGCATTAAATATGATAATAATTTTTTCATTATTCAATCACCAACTCTTTCTCTTTTAAAATATCGCCACTTATAAATTCATCAATAACATTCATAACTCTTTCATCCATTTCAACGAGCAATTGATAATCTAAATTATTATAATACTCTACTAAATCATCTCCAACTTTTTCATTAACAATTTCATAGTACTTTTTATTTCTATATTCATCATATTCAGTAGCTTTAATCGTTAAATTAGGTCTATGAGATCTATTTTTTGATAATATAAAATGAATATTATCTTTATCTTTTAATTCATCTTTTAAAAACAAGTAATTGTTATTAAAATTAACAACATTATCTTTATCACCAAAAACAATTAATACATCTTTTGAAATTTCTTTTAATATTTCATTTAAATAAACATAATGCTTAGACGAATTTCTTTTTTCAATTCTAACAATAGCTTTAGATATTTTATTTGCTAGTTTTGGTACAGATGTTGCAATTTGATCTCTAATTAAGCTTCCAACATCGTTAAATGGAGATAAAGCCACGACTCTTTTAACTTTATCTTCATTATTTTTTAAAATAGCTAAGATAGAATGAGCACCAAGAGAATGACCAACTAATATAACTTTTTTATCTTTTAATTCATCACAAGATAAAAAATCATCAGCATTTTTTATAAAATTGGTAAAGTAGTTTATTCCATCACCTTTAGATTCATTACATCCTTGACCATCGAATGTATAAACTATATATCCCAAGCTAGCAAAATGATTGATCTCAGTTGTGTATTGAATATGTCCAACACCTAATCCATGAACAAAAACAATTATTTCATTATTACAATCGATAGAATTATTTTGATATTTAAATCCCATAAGTTCTAATCCATTAGAATTAAAAACAAACTTTTCTTGAATCAAATTATCAAAATCAGTATATCTAAAATAATGAAGAGTATTATTATCATCATATCTTCTTCCTAAATATGATTTTAATATTATTTTTGAAGTTTTATTAATAAAATAAAAATATAGCAAAACCACTATTAATATAATGAGTACAAAAAATCCAATAATCACATATGGCTTCATTTTATTCCTCCTTGCAAAGATTTCTATTAAGTAAATAAAATCAACCTGTAACAATATTAAAATATAATATAACGCAAAAAATAGCAATTATTTATTTTATATAATAAAAGGACTACTTACTTATACATAAAGCAAATAATCCTTAATAAATCATATATTATTCAATAATAGGAATAGAAGTTAATAAAGTAACGATAACATATATAAGCATCACACTAACAAAAACCATAATAATAGTAGAAATAACCTTCATTAATGTTGACTTTAAAGATAAAGATTTAACAAATGAAACAATGGCAAATGGGATTGCAAAAAATGGATTTATTAAACTAGCAAGAAGCAAAGAAACCCAATCCATTATAGCTAAAAATAAAATATCACTCGCTTTATCTGTTTTTGTTTCTAAAAAATTACTATTTTCCAATTTTTAATAATTCTCTTTTCTAACTTCAAAATAACTTTGTGGGTGAGCACATACTGGACATACAAGAGGTGCTTTTTTACCCATTACTAAATGTCCACAGTTTCTACATTCCCAAATCGTCATTTCTGATTTTTCGAATACTTGTTGCATTTCAACATTCTTTAATAATTTGCGGTATCTTTCTTCGTGTGTTTTTTCAATTGCAGCCACAAGTCTAAATGAAGCCGCGAGTGCTTTGAATCCTTCTTCTTCAGCTTCACGAGCAAATGTGTCGTACATATCTGTCCATTCGTAATTTTCGCCTTCAGCGGCCGCTAAAAGATTTTGAGCAGTATTTCCTAATTCACCTAAAGCTTTAAACCACATTTTAGCATGCTCTTTTTCATTATTTGCGGTTTCTTCAAATATCGCTGCAATTTGTTCATAGCCTTCTTTACGAGCAACAGAAGCAAAATATGTATATTTGTTTCTTGCTTGTGATTCTCCTGCAAAAGCAGTTAATAAGTTTTGTTCAGTTTTTGTTCCTTTTAAATCCATAATTTTTCCTTTCTTAATTTTATTAATATTTTATCCATAAAATAACTTATTTATGATATAGATACACAAAAATAATAACTTATATTTTTTTCTTTTTCAATTCTAACGCTTTAAAATAACTTTCAGTTTTAATTTCAATTCTTTCATTTGAAATCAAATCAACAAATGAAAGATATATAGACTCTAATTGTAATTGTTCTTTACTATTTTTTTCACCGTATAGTTTATCACCAATAATATGATGATTAATATGAGCAAATGAAACTCTTATTTGATGTTTTTTACCTGTTACAATCCTTGCTTTTATAATGCTATTATTATTTTCTTCTTTTAATACTTCATAATATGTGATTGCTTTTAACCCATTATTTCTTTTAACAATCATCTTTTTTGCATCATGTCTATCTCTTCCTAAATAAAATTCAAGTTTCCCTTTTTTATTTTTTAAAATTCCTTTTACCTTTAATAAGTATTCTTTTTTTACATTATGTGTTTCTATTAAATAGTTAATAGATGTACTACTTAAAAAATGTCTAGCAAATATTACTATACCAGATGTATCAAAATCTAATCTATTAACAGGATATACAATATGATCATCTAAATAATTTGATACTCTATTAATTAATGTATCATTTATTATACCATCACTATGTACTAATAAACCTTTTTCTTTATATACAACAATGTAGTTTTCATCTTCATATAATACTTTTATTTTTTTATTAGTAATATCAACTTCTTTTTCTTCACTATAAAAAGTAATTATATCATTTGTTTTAACCACATCATTTAATGTTGATTCATTATTATTAATAAATATATTCTTGTTTCGTCTTAATTCTTCTATTTTTGAACGTCCAACATGAAAGAATAATAAAATATTTTTAATATTCATATTATTAAATCTATCATCGACTTTGATATTAACTTTTTTTAACATAAAAATTATATTCTTTTACTAATAGCCATACCCATAGAATTAGGTCCAACATGACACGCGACAGATAATGATAATGGTGCGACAACATAATCTAAACAGTTAGGTATCTTTTCTTTAACTAATTTAATTAACTCTTCTGCCTCTTCTATATTATTTGAATATGCAACTCCAATATGAATATCTTCATATTTACCATCAAATCTTTTCTCTATATCATTTTTAATCGCGTCAATCATCATTAAATATGCTTTCTTTTTTCCTCTTGCTTTATCATACGCATCTAGTTTTTCACCTTGGATAGTAAGCACTGGTTTAACGCCTAAAAACTTAGCAAACATGGCCGCGGATTTTGTTACTCTTCCACCTCTACATAAATATTTTAATGTATCTAATGTTATATAAATTGATGATTCAAATTTATTCTTTTCTAATATGGTTTTTATTTCAAGGCCACTTTTTCCCTCTTTAATTAGCATTAATGCATCTAAAACTGATGCATTTTGAGTTAAAGAAATTCTTTGATTATTAATAACAAAAACTTTATTTTTATATTCATCATATTGAGAAAGCATTTCTGCAGTTTCATATGATTTAGATAGTCCAGAACTCATAGGAATATAAACTATTTCATCATATCTAGTAAGCAAATCATCCCAAAGAGTTAATACATCTCCCACCGCGGGTTGAGATGTAAATATTTTTGAATCATTATTAAGTTTTTTATAAAATTCTTCTTGAGTTAGATTAATGTCCTCAAAATAATTTTCTTCATCAATAGTAAAAGGCATAGGAACAACATAAATTCCTAGTTCTTTTGCAACTGATGGTTTAATTCCGCTATTAGAATCAGTAACTAAGGCAATACTCATAATTCCTCCACGACTAAAATATAGCACAATGGCTTTATTTTTAAAACAAAAAGGGGATTATTAAAATAATCTAATTAACAATAATATAGTATGCAATTAATATAATCCCTAAAATAATCCTATATATACCAAATGGTTTAAAATCATGTTTTTTCACAAAATTCATTAACCATTTAACAACTAGTAATGATACTCCAAATGCCATTAAACATCCAACTAACAAGAAAATACCTTGATGTAAATCAAATACTCCACCTTTATAAAAATACTTAACTACTTTTAATAAAGATGCTCCAAACATAACCGGAATAGATAAAAAGAAAGAAAATTCTGCAGATGTTGATCTAGAACATCCGATTAGCATAGCTCCTAATATTGTAACACCACTTCTTGATGTTCCAGGGATTAACGCCAATAACTGCATTGCTCCGATTATCAATGCTGTTTTATATGACATTTCACTTACACTATTGATTTTAAATTCTCTTTTTTTATTAAAACATTCTAATATAATAAATAGTATTCCATAAACAATAAGTGTAATTGATACCGTAATAGCGTTATATAAATATTCATCTAATATATCATCAAATAATAATCCAACAATTGCAGCGGGTATACACGCTACTAAAGTTTTACCCCATGTATGATATATATTTTTCTTTTCTTCTTGTGTTTTATTTTTTGAAAAAGGCCACAACTTATTGAAGAAATATATTACAACTGCGATAATTGCGCCTAATTGAATTACAACAAGAAACATACTCCAAAATTCTTCACCAAAATCTTTAACAGATAAAAAATCTTCTAATAAAATCATATGTCCAGTAGAAGAAACTGGAAGCCATTCTGTGATACCTTCTACAATACCAAATAGTATTGCTTTAAGAATATTAATAAAATAGGATAAATCTATAGTAAATAAAGTATGCATTATTTCTTCCTCTTTCAATTAAAAAATATTAATATATGATATTCATAAAATCAAGTTAATAGACTATGTATTATATATTTATCACAAACATTTATAACATTTATTTGATTATAAATTTAAGTTGAATTATACTAACTAGGAGGAAAGTTAAAGAATTATTCATTTATTTGAATATTTCTATAACTCGAGGTATTTATTTATGTATTTTACTAATTTTATCGAATCTTATTCAAACTTACTATCTATCGTCGCAGAATTTATTACTCTAACATTAGAATTAATTGCAATAATTACTATTGTTGGAGGTGCAATAAAATCGCTTTATTTTAGATTTTCAAAACTAATAAATAAAAATCATCATAATATTAGAATGGATTTAGGTAAGTCATTAGCGCTCGGTTTAGAATTCGCTATGGGTGCAGAAATAATTAAAACTATTACAATTGCTCATGATTGGCAAGAAATAGCAATACTTGGAGTAATTGTCGGATTAAGAACAATACTTGCTTTATTAATTCATTTTGAAGTTAAAGCAGAAGAAAAAATGCATAAAAA
>CAYVZF010000014.1:0-22682 GCA_964456095.1 uncultured Erysipelotrichaceae bacterium | reverse complement strand
TTGTAAATGTTACTGGATCAGAGTATTCAGAATCACCATAAGTAGCGCCATCACCTAATGCTTTTACTTTTAAAGTATAAGTTCCAGCATCTAATCCATCAGTACAAGTTATAATTCCACCATTTGTAATCTCTTGTTCTCCAACAACAGCACCTGTTGAATCATAAACTTGAATATAAAATCCACTTGCATTAGTAACAGGAGCAAAAGCACAGTTATATCTACCATCACCTAATGAATTTCTAACAACACCAACAGGTTTAGATAATTGATTTTCTGCAACAAATGTTGTAATTTCTAAAGTTCCTGCAACAACATAATCTGAATCAAAGTATTTAGTTCCATCACCAACTGCTTTAACTTTAATAGTATAAGTACCGATAGCTAAACCTTTAGTATCAATAACTCCACCATTTTTAATATCTTGTTCTTTTACTACTACATCACTACTATCAAGTATTTGAATATGATAACCTGATGCTTTTGTATTACCAGCAAACGCACAAATATATCCATTAGAAGTATTATTTACAACAGCACCAACAATATCTGAAAGTTTTTCACCAAGAGGAGCTAAATCAAATGATTTTGTTTGTTTTGTATTAACAATTGTATTATCTTTTAATGTAACTTTAAAATCAGCAGCAAAAGGAAGTCCTCTATATTTATAATTGCCTTGCTCATCTTGTGCATTTAATCCAGTAAGAACATAAACAGCATAATATTTATTTTCGGCTTCTCCATATTCTGCAAGACCAGAGATAGATGTATATAATGTATTAACTTCAACTGTTTTTTCAACATTATTTAAAGATAATATAAATTCAGCTTTTTCAATATCATCAAATGATGTATTTTCAATTGTACCAATAAATCTAACCGCTGTTGGATTATCATCTGAATCATATTGATAATTAATAGAGGCAGAAGAAACATTTTGATCAACAGGATCACTTAATGCAGTACTACTTACAAATGCATTACCAACAAATTTAATTTCATATGCATATGTATTTTCTTTATATTTACAAGTAAGATGTACTACATACTCAACATCAGAATCATTAGGATATCCTGGGCCTGTGTGAGAAATATAAAATCTTCCATTATTAGAATTATATTCGGGATTATTCCATGGCCATGTGGTAGGATCTGTAGAATATGTAGAAGAACTAAATGAAATAAATTCAAATGTAAAATTATCTACTGTAAGATCTGTATAAGATTGATATTCATTAATAAAAATCCAAAATCCAGTTCCTTCTACTTTTGATGATTCACTAATAGTAACACCTTCAGCAGCATTAACTACTTTAATTTCATTTTGCAAACTACTATTATTTGCAATAAACGCCCCCCCCGCTAAAAGAAGTACTGCAGAAAGAGCAAATAATTTAATTTTTTTATTTTTCATACAAAAAATCTCCTTTGTAAGTGCTTTCATTATATACGAAATCGATTTCCTAAAACAATAGTTTTTTTTAAAATATTTAATTTTTTTTATAATCATTTATAAAATCACCAATTTAATGTTTGATTTAATAATAATTAATAAAGAAAAAAGCTATATATTAACTTTTAGAAGAGAACATATAGCTTAATATTATTAAAGTTTAATTTCTACTTTTTCAAATGATGATGCGTTAACACTTATAGTTTTAACTTCATTACCATTTTCATCACAAACAACAAATGATTTTGTTGTATTTGATGGATTAAATACTTGTACGTAGTATGTAGAATTATCTTTCTTAAATACATCCCATCCTACGTTATTAGCATTCTTTAAATATAAATCATCAGTTCTTAATCCCATAGATTTAGATGCATATATATTATAATATGTAGGAACTAAATCATTTGGATAATCATCATTTAATATAGCATTAGCATTGAAATTATTAATCGCATTTGTTGGATTAATTAATGCTTCAATACATCTCATATTCGACATCCAAGTATCAGTGAATCCTACTTTTTTATCTAAATAAGAATTATATATTCTTTCAAGTGCTACTTTATCAGAATCAGTAATTGCATATCCACTTACATATTCCCCAATTGGAAGCCAATGAATACCATAAATAAATGAAGGATTTAATCCGAAGAATGTCGCATCGGTATTTTTACCACCCCAAGTAATACAGCATACATCGGCGGTCTTTTTATATTCACTCGACCATATATCTTGGTCATAATTAAATACATATTGTTTAATTGAATTAAGTTCTGTAGTATATCCATATATCGCTGCATCTATCATATCTTGATCGTTATTAATTAAGCCGAATGTATATGCTGCAACCCAAGAATTTAATGCTTCTCCAGATGATTCTTGATTATTACCTTCTGAAGCAGAACCAAATCCATCAGCCCAAGAATGTCCGAACCATTTATCAAAAGTTCTTAAATATGGATAAGTATCATCATCTCTAGAAGGATTTGCATAATCTTTTAATAACATATTAATAATATCTTTATATTCATTAAAGAAATTATTATCATACATCGATGCAATCGCAGCACTTATTACTAAATATCCGTGAGTGAAATGATGGTCATTTAAAGAAGAAGCGGTATTAAAGTCATTATTTGAATAATACATAGTTTTATATACTTCATTATAATATAAATACTTTTCATCTGAAGCACCATCATAAGTAAACCAATCTTTTAAATAATTCTCTAATTTTGTTAAGAATTTTTGTTTATATTCATTATTATTAATTTGATCAGCGATTAAAAGTCCTTGAGCTAAAGGATAAATAGTTTTAGCGTCCCAATAAGGTCCTTTTCTTTCATCGTCTATATCACCAAATGTTGAATTAGTATTATTATCAAGAGAAACAAAATACTCTTCTAATTGTGATTTAGAGAACGAACTATCAGTAGGAACGGTATATCCTGGAAGCATACCATAGAAGCTTTGTTTAGTTTCAAATATATTACCATCATATACTTTAAAATCACCACGTATAGTTTTATAAGTCTTATCTGTTAATGAAACAGAACTATTTTTATATTGATGAGGCATTAACGCCACGATAGAATTAGTTGAATCACCATTTAATGAAGAATAATTTTGTGTATATGTTGTAATTACATCGCTATTTGCATAATCAATTACATAATTTGAATTTGATTTTTGAATTAATGAATAGCCATGTTTATGATAGAAACTTGCTTCTTGTAAACTATTAATACTACCAATAGATAAATAATTACCATCACCTAAAGTATATGAGATACAATCAAAGAAAACTTCATTACTATGTTTTTCTCTACTAATTGTAAATGTAGTATTTGATGGTGTATTGATTAAATAATACTTATCTTGATATATTGGATTTCTAGGTAATGTCGAATTAGGTGTTGTAGGTATATCACAAGTATATCCAACATGAAGTTCAGGAATTTTAACAATAATTCCATCACCTGTATATGTATTATCAATTTTATTAAGATTCAAATCATAGAATTCATAAGGTTTTGTTGCTCCCGCGATTGCTAAATTAAACTTACCTGTTTTTTCTTTTTGTTCTGCAAAAATATAAGGAGAGCCTTGAGCATAAGTGATAACCATTTCATCTTCGCCATCAAGTGTATTTCTCATTGCGATTTTCGCGGTATTATCACTATAATCAATAACTTTTGTATAATATGAAGGATTTAACGAAGATGCTTTAAATAAAATATCTTTTGTTGCTACATAGAATTGAGCAGTAGAAACTGTTCCCTCTGCATCTGTCCAATATTGAGTAA
Source organism: uncultured Erysipelotrichaceae bacterium (assembly GCA_964456095.1). Classification (GTDB taxonomy): domain Bacteria; phylum Bacillota_I; class Bacilli_A; order RFN20; family CAG-449; genus CANRPC01. The sequence continues at coordinate 18,920 of CAYVZF010000014.1, read as the reverse complement.
AGCCTTCTTTACCGTCAGTTATTTCTACGCCATCATTTTGAAATGATGATCTATATGGATTAGTAAATATTCCATTTGACCCACCATAATTAGAAGTAAGCATTGTAGTCCACCATGATGATGTTGGAATAGGTTTATTTAATAATTCTTCATCTAAATATTTAGCTTCTGCAGGTGCATCTAATTCATCACCAGAACCTTTTCTATAAGAGCCACTTCCTAAAGTTACATTACCACTTGTGTAATTATTTTTATTACTACTTCTAGTAATAGAATCAGAAGTAACTTCTATTTTTCTTGTAATTGATTTTTCTTTACCATTAATATTAACAAAATATTTTAAGGTATAATTACCAAGTTTACCATAATTAACACTTCCAGAAACATTTAAATAATCAGTTAAATCAGTTCCATCAGAAGAAGTTACTTTAACATCTTTAAAAGGATTAAAATATTTTCCTTTAGGAGTCTTTGTATTAGAAACTCCTTCAAAAGATAATCCATCAACATCAATATTAATATCACTTGAAGATGAAGATTCACTTGAATTTGAACTAGATGATAAACTAGAACTTGAACTACTAGTATTACTAGATAAATTATCATCACTTGATAAATATTCACTACTTGAAATACTATTATCACTTGAAACTACATTACTAGATGATATATTAGTTTCGCTTGAACTGATTTCATTAGATGATGAAATACTTTCACTAGAAGAAACACTATCTGCACTACTAAATTCTTTTTCACTTGAACTAATTTCACTATTAGAACTAGATTCACTATTACTATTGATTGATGAACTATTATTATTACCACCACATCCTGCTACTAAAAATAAGCCAAGAAGCAACAACAAATTCTTTTTATTTTTCATAAAAAACTCCTTTAACATACGCAAGAAACCGCTTTCCTAAATAAATTATTAACATTTAAAACAATAATTGTCAAAGAAAAAAATTAAAAGCATGAAATAAACATAACAATCCATATCTTTTTCTTCATTACATAATCATAAAATCCATTCTTATTTCCATAATAATCCAAAGAAAAAAACTTATGTATTTAAAACTGCGATTTAATTATTTTTATTCATAAATTCAATTTCTTTTTTTATAATATTTAATTGATTTAAATTACATAGATATGATTCATAATCAAAAAAATCATCAGTATTTAAACAATTTTTATTAAGTTTATTAACATTTTGACACATAAGTTACAAATAATCTTTTTTTAAAAAGAATCGCAATCTTTAAACAATTTATTTTATAATAAAAAAGAAAGAAAGAATAATAGTGTATCACTTTGGTCTAACGAATTAATAAAATTAATTAACTACTAAACTCAACTAAATATTTGTTCTACAAGATACTATTTAACATCAATATTTTCCTTACAAACTTTGTCTAATTTTTATTTTTAAAATATTTTTAAAATTGATACAGATAAGCTAGAAATATGTTATATTGAAACCATGGAGGAAATGTTATATGTCAAACATTAAAGTTTTTGAAGATAACAAGATTAGAACTCAGTGGAATGAACAAGAAGAAGATTGGTATTTTTCAGTTGTTGATGTAATATCTGCGTTAACAGATAGTGTTGATCCAACGGCATATTGGAGAAAATTAAAACAACGACTAAAAAATGAAGGAAACGAAACCGTGACAAAATGTCACGCTTTGAAAATGTTTGCAAAAGATGGTAAGTTAAGATTAACAGATGTTGTAAACACAAGAGATTTATTGCGTTTAGTTCAATCTATTCCAAGTAAAAAAGCAGAACCTTTTAAAATGTGGCTTGCACAAGTTGGAAGTGAAAGACTTGATGAAATTGCTGACCCAGAAAAAGCAATAATGCGTGGTGCTGATTTTTATCGTGCAAAAGGATATACTGAAGGCTGGATAAATCAAAGGCTTCAAACTATTGAAATGCGAAAAGAATTAACTGACGAATGGAAAGTACGTGGCATTGAAAAAGAAAAAGATTATGCAATTCTAACAAATGAAATGACTAAAGCTTGGAGCGGCTTATCTATTCAAGAATATAAGAAAATTAAAGGTTTGAAAAAAGAAAATCTTAGAGATAATATGACTAATATTGAATTAGTCCTAAATATGCTCGCAGAAGTTACTACAACAGCTCTTTCAAAACAAGAAAAACCAAAAACTTTTAATGAAAGCAAAGAAATAGCAAAACGTGGTGGTGGAGTTGCAAATACTGCAAAACAAGAATATGAAAAAACATTAGGACAAAAAGTTGTTTCTCCATTAAACACAAATAGCAAAAATTTACTAGAAATTAATTCAAAAGATAAAGAATAAACTGTGAAAAATATTATAATTGAAATTGTAAAAGAAAATAAATATTTTATAGTTGAAAATTTGGTATGAAAAATATATCTATATATCTATATATCAGGTTACTCATAACATTTTATCTTTCATAAACATAGAAAATGAAAAAAATTATTTTTAAGACTTAGGATATGTTAAGCATATTGCATTTTTTAAGTAAAGTCCGATTCTCTCTTTTAGATATAAAACATACCTATTAAACTAAAAAAATCTCCAAAATCTAAAAGATGGAGACTTTTTTATTTTTAATTAACTACTTTAAATCATTAAGTTTAGTTTTATAAGCATCTAATTTTATCTTATACGATTCATATTTAGTTTTTTCAGCATTTATTTTACTTTCTGGTGCTTTAGAAATGAAATTAGGATTATCTAACATGTTTTCACATCTTTTTACTTCATTTTCTAAAATCTTAATTTCTTTTTCTAATTTTACTTTTAATTCTTCTTTTGAAATATTTTCTTCAATTAATAAATCAAAATGTGAATATATTTTAGCTCCTATTAAACTATTATTAGCGATATTAATAGTATTAGCAAAAGAGAATCGTTTAATATATGGTAATAATTCTTCTAAGTATTTATCTTTAGCATTAATAGAAAGTTTAATATCAGCATTAGGAGATAAATTATTATCTACTTTAAATGCTCTTATATCTTTTATCATTGAGATTAAATCATTAATATAAGATTCTGCTTCATCAAATATAAGCGAAGAATTAACTATTGGATAAGATTCTTCCATAATACTATCTTTATGATAAGGTAAAGCTAAATATAGTTCTTCCGCGATAAAAGGAGTATAAGGATAAATTAACATTATTACATCTTTTAATACATGTAATAAAACACCTCTTGTATTCTTTTTCTTTTCTTCATCAGAAGATGAAAGTACTACTTTAGTTAGCTCTAAATACCATGAAGTAAAATCATCATATACAAAATTATATAAGTGAGTAGAGGCATTAGCAAAATCATACTTTTCCATATTATTTGTTACTGCATCGATTGTCTTTTGTAATTTACTTAATATATATTTATCAATAAGAGATATTTTATTAACATCAAAATCATAATTAACCTCTTTATCTTCTATACTCATTAATATATATCTTGAAGCATTCCAAATCTTATTTAAATAATTACTTGAAGCTTGGATTTTTTCTTCACTATATCTAGTATCAAGTCCAGGAGATGTAGATGTAGTTAAGAAATATCTTAATGCGTCTACACCATATTTTTCAATTACATCTTTAGGATCAACACCATTACCGAGTGATTTAGACATTTTTCTACCTTGAGAGTCACGAATTAATCCATGAATCAAGCATTTTTTAAATGGAGATTCTCCTTTAAACTCTAATCCTTGGAATATCATTCTAGAAACCCAGAAGAATATAATATCGTAAGCAGTAACCATAATATCAAGTGGAAAATATCGTTTTAAATCTTCAGTTTCTTCAGGCCATCCAAGTGTAGAAAAAGTCCATAACGCTGAAGAAAACCAAGTATCTAAAACATCTTCATCTTGAATATAATTTTCAATATCTTTAGGTGGATATTTAGAAACAATCATTTCACCTGTTTCTTTATGATAATAAGCAGGTATTCTATGTCCCCACCATAATTGTCTAGAAATACACCAATCTTCACAGTTTTCCATCCAGGAAGTAAATACTTTTGAAAATCTTTCAGGAATAAATTCAACTCTATTATCACTTTCTTGATTCTTTAATGAGTTAGAAGCAAGTGGTTCCATTTTAACAAACCATTGTTTTTTTAGCATTGGTTCAACAACTACACCACTTCTTTCTGAATGACCTACATTATGAATCATATTTTCGATTTTGATTAAATTACCTTCTTTTTCAATATTTTTTAGTAATTTTTCTCTACATTCATATCTATCTAGATTAACATATTCTTCACCACAAAGTTCATTCATTGTTGCATCATCATTCATAATTATAGGATGAGGGAATCCATACTTTTGTCCAATAATAAAGTCATTAGGATCGTGTGCAGGTGTACATTTCATCGCACCAGTACCAAATTCAATATCAACATAATTATCCGCGATAATTGGGATATATTCATGATTCGCGGGATTTAATACTCTCTTACCTACAACATCTTTATATCTTTCATCCTTTGGATTTACTACAACACAAACATCACCAAACATTGTTTCAGGACGTGTTGTTGCTACTTCAAGATATCTATCTTCATTTTCAATATAATATTTAAAATAATAGAATTTACCTTCATCATCAGAATGAATAACTTCAATATTACTTAATGCAGTTTTTAATTTAGGATCCCAATTTATTATTCTTTCACCTTTATAAATTAAACCTTTATTATACAAAGTAACAAATACTTCATTAACAGCCTTATTTAATCCTTCATCTAATGTAAATCTTTCTCTTGTATAATCTAATGATAAACCCATCATAGCCCATTGTGAATGGATTGTATCAGCATATTCGTTTTTCCATTCCCATGCTTTATTTAAAAAGTTTTCTCTTCCTAAATCATATCTAGAAATACCTTGTTTTCTTAATCTTTCTTCTACTTTTGCTTGTGTTGCAATACCGGCATGATCCATACCAGGAAGCCATAAAACATCATAACCTTTAGCTTTTTTATAACGCGCGATAATATCTTGCACTGTAGTATTCCATGCATGACCTAAATGCAACATACCTGTAACATTTGGTGGAGGAATAACCATAGAAAATTTTTGTTTTGAAGTATCACCTGCGGTAAAGTATCCTTTATTTTTCCATGTTTCATATTTACCACTTTCAACTTTTTTTGAATCATAACGTGAATCTAGCATTTTATAAAGCTCCTTTCAAATAAAAAAACGCGCTCTCTTAATATAAGGACGTCAAGAGAAACGCGGTACCACCTTAATTTAGTCTATAAAGACACTTAATTATAATCTTAACGCGATAAACGGTAAATTTCTTTACTAGCTCTGAAACGACTCAGTTCATATTAATCTTCTTTTTCACCAAACAAGAAGTCTCTATAAATAAGTGATGAACATCCCTTTTCTTCTTTGCTAGAATTATTTTACAAATAAAGATACAATCTTTCAAGATTAAAATAACAAAAACAAAATTTGAACATATATTACATTATGAAAAAACAATTTATTTATTTTATTAAAGATAAAGTTCCTATTTATTATTCAAGAATGATGGATGTAATCGATTTATTATTTGTATATCAATTGCTTTTATTTATATTGTCCCCTAATAAGGTGATGGGAATATTTCTAGGAATTATTTTTATTTTATTAGTTTTAAATAATACTTCTTATTGATTTTGTTTTATTTCATATATGGTATAAAATACTCTGCAAATTGATATACACCTGTAGATGGATTTGATAAATCATTTAATCTAAATAATTTTTTTGCATTTTTTATCGCATCTTTGATATTACCACCATTATTTGTCAAATGTTGATGCATATCAACTTTAGTTTTTGAATAAGGGCCATCTTTTTTTAATTTTTTATCCAAAAATTCTTTATAATCTTTTCTTGTATGTGCACTAGTAATGAAATTAAAGTATAAGCAATACCAAAGTTCAAATGATTCATTTGAATAACAAGAATGCCACGAAATTTCTGTTTCTAAATTATATTTGAATCCATCTGCATTAACATCTTTTGAATCATTCATATCAATTATTAATGTATGTGCTTGTATAAAATTTTTTTTTGGAAAATCATCTTTATCAAAAAATCTCCAAACATGGTTAATTTCTTCACCATTTTTTAATCTTATTCTAATATCTTTTTTAGCAAATTTCACAAGACTTACCGTATTATATGATCTTCCTTCACCAGCGACAATAATTTTAATTTGATTTTGATTACAATTATATTTTTCTGCAATATCTTTTTTTTAACTTTCAATATAATATGGCTCTGTTCTTGTACCTTCTGCATATACTAAGTGTCTTCCAAACTGTAACAATTCTTTAGGTAAACTACTTCTTCCTTTTGGTTTTAGTACTTTTTTCATTTCCAACTTAATCCTTTCTTAATAAATGGATCTGCACCATATTTTCCCTCTAAATATTGTTTACTATATTTTGCATCTTTTCTAATTTGTTCACCTTTATAATTAACAATATTAGATAAAGGAACAGCTTTTGTTGAAAAATTTTCATCACGATAAATAAACCATATTTCATCACGTCTAAAAATATCACTATCCATGTTTAATATATCATGAGAATTAAATATTAATTGTGATGTAGTATTATCTTCAGAAGCAAACAATTCAATTATTGCTTTAAATAATTTTGGATGTAATAACGCATTCATATCATCACAAATAAAGATGTTATTATATTTAATTGATTTAAAAATATTAACTATTATCCAAAACACTTTTTGAGTTCCTGCAGATTCTTGAGATAAACTAATTTCTTTTTCAATTATTATACCATTATGCTTACTTTCTCTAACAAAAAAAATTGGATAATAATTATCTTTGTCATATATTTTTATATCTTTAATGTTTATATCAATATCAGATAAAAGAGATACTATTTTATCTTTATTAAGAGATATTATTTTTAATATTTTATCATCAATATGAATATCATTATAAGTTAAATCATTAATACTTAATATTTCTAATGATAAAACTCTAATAACATCTAAGCATTCTTGCAATTTAGAATCAACATTAGCAAATGTATCAAAAATATAATTAATAACAGTTTTATTTTTTGATAACTTTAAGTTTTCTAAAACACCTATTTTAGAGAATTGTTCACTATTAACTTCTCCAAATTCATTTCTTTCAAACAACAATTTAAAATTGTCATCTTTAATTTTTCTATATACAACACTTTCTTCTATTATTTCATATTTAATAAAAAATCCTTTTTGAGTTAATTCATTAAAATGATTTAATTTATTTGTTTCATTTAAAATTGGAATAACTTTAAATTGATATCCAATTTCATAATCTCTATTAATAAAAAATATAGTTTCTTCAACAATATTACTATCATTAAAAACACAATTAATTTGCTGAGGCATAATATTTCTATTTTCATTGTTTAAAAATAAATTTTTAACAACTGCTAAAGCAGATAAAATATTAGTTTTTCCACCACCATTCGGACCATACATTGATGTGATTTTTAAAAGTTTGTTCCCTTCAATATCAAGTATATGCTTTGGATGTTCACTGACTCTTTCAATATCAGCTTCCATGCTAAAAAATATTTCTGAATTTATTGATTTAAAATTTGATATACTTATTTCCTTTAACATACATTTCACCTCGTGAGATTTTTTCTCATAATTATTATATGTGTTTTTTAAAATTTTGTAAACTATTTTTACATTTTTATCTATTTAAATATTTATATTAATAATATGCATAAAAATTTATTTACACTTATTTCATACTATTATTATATGAATAATATCATTACAAAGTATTAAAAAATCACTTATTATTCTCATTTGTATAAAAAATAATTATTAACCCTAAAATATTATTAACCCCACTCGACAAATAGGGTTAAAATTGGTATAATAAGGTAAAATACTAGGAGGTATGCTTATGACTGAACAAGAAATATGTGCAATGCTACAAGAAATCGAAGATGAAATGGCAACATTGCCATCAGGATGCGTTACTTGTAAAACCATTGGCGGCAAAGAAAGATATTATCATCAATATTATGTGGAAAAAAAAAGAAAAGACAAAATTATCTCCGCAGAAGAAGCTGAACCATTGAAAAGAAAAATCGAAAGATATAATCAATTAAAGCAAAAGCTTAAAGAATTAAAACGATTGCTTCCTAAAGCAAGTAAACAAAAAACAAAAAAAACAGAACCTACGCCAACTTTTGAATGTCAAGTAACGATAGGCGAAAAATTATTTCAAATGACGCAACGAGTTGAAAAATGGGAACGCAGAGATGACTATGAAAAACTGCAAAATTATTTATACAGCAAAAGCAATGACAGAGTCTGTGTAATTTTCGGTTTAAGACGAACAGGCAAATCCACAATGATTCGTCAAGCTATTGCGGATATGAACGTGGGTGATAAAGCAAAAACAGCTTATATCAAATTACAATGTTCGGATACGATAGCAAAAGTTGACCGAGATATGAAGAAGCTTTCAGATCTCGGATACAAGTATATCTTTATAGACGAAGTTACGCTTGCTGAGGATTTTATAGACACATCCTCTATATTCTCAGATATATATGCAACGATGGGAATAAAAATTATTCTTTCAGGAACAGATTCACTTGGATTTTGGTTTGCGGAAAGCGAAGAACTATACGATAGAATTAAGCCTAGCATTCATACTACTTATATTTCTTTCAGAGAGTTTAGCAGACTACTCGGCATAGATGATATAGACAAATATATCCATTATGGTGGAACACTAAGAATTGGTGAATTTGCCTTTGATGATGAAGATGTAAACGCTGAGGATGCATCATTCCGTGATGATGAATCCACGCGAAGATATATTGACACTGCAATTTGCAAAAATATTCAACATAGCTTAAAATGCTACGATAACGGCAGTCGACTAGATTTAGTAAGAAACTTATATGAGGCAAATGAACTTACCGGTGCAATTAACCGAGTCATAGAAGACGTTAATCATAGATTTATTTTGAAAGTGCTAACGGATGATTTTGAATCTCACGATTTGGGCATATCTAAAAAAAATTTACGTAAAGAAAAAGACAAAAATAAGAGAACCGATACGTTGGATAAAGTCGATAAAGATACGATAACTAAAAAACTGATGGAAATCTTAGAAATAAAAAACAAGCAGGATCGAAGAATTGAAATCAAGGAATCGGATATTGAGCTTATAAAAAGCTATCTGAAAGCTCTTGAACTAATAATGGATTGTCCAATCGAAAATGCGCAGGCAGGTATTCCCTCAACTGAACATATACTTTTTTTACAACCCGGTATGAGATATTGTCAAGCCCAAGCACTCGTTCACGTACTTTTTAAAGACAAATATTTTATGCAATTAGATGAAAGAGAAAAATCATATATCCAAGAGCGTATTTTAGAAGAGGTACGTGGCAGAATGCTGGAAGATATCGTCTTAATTGAAACTGCAAAAGCTTTAAAACCGTCTAAATATAAAGTATTTAAACTGCAATTTGATAGAGGCGAATACGATATGGTTGTATATGATAAACAAAATCATTGCTGTGATATTTATGAGATCAAACATAGCGATAAAATGGTATATGACCAAGCAAAGCATTTGATGGATGAAGAAAAAAAGACCTTGACAGAAAAAAGGTTTGGCAAGATTAAAGGAAGATACATTCTCTATCGTGGTGAAACAAAAAATAATGAACAAATGGGTATTATCTACAGAAATGTGTCGGAATATCTCAAAGGACTTCCTGAAACTGCAACGACTGGGATTATTAGGCAAAAAACATCGAAAAAGAAAGTAACTGATGAAAGTATAAAATGTGACGAATAAAATTTATTTTACTATTTATTGTTCATTTGTATAAAAAGTTGAAGCTAATTCTTCACTTATTTTAATATACTTTAATGTATCCATTAATGATTCAATCTCATCTATTTCATTATTTTTTCTTTCAAATGATGGTATAAAAAGTAAAGTAAAAAGCCATTCAAACTCAAATTGTTTTAACTTATTAATTTCTAAATACTCTTTTATATAAGGAATAAGTGATAATGTATCACTCCTTAAATTAATTATAACATTATATAAATCAAATATAGATGGAGCAAGTATCATTTTTTCAAGTGATATTATTTTAGAACTTTTTATTAATATATGTGAAAAATCAAAGTTTTGATATGTTAAACATAAATTTAAATCTTTTTCTTTTTTATATTCTTCTTCAAATCTATCAAGATGAATACTTGCTTCTTTTATAGATGATATAAAATGCGGATAGTTTAATAAAAAATACCAATCAGCAGGAGAATGATATGTTTCTTTTTCTATTCTAGATATTCTAGTTATTATTTCATGCTCTATTTTATCAATTTGATCTTGCAAATATGTAAGTGATTCATTAAAATATCCATCTTGTAATTTAATTGGATATTTACTTTTAATATGTAAATCAGCAATTGCTTTCATAAAAAAAGATAAACGAACATCTTTTGTTAATATAAACTCATCTTCATAATAATGAGATATTGTAAAATATTTATTATTAAAAAACTCTACATATTTATTATTTTTTGATAGTATAGGAATATTAAAATAACTATCATTGCATAATGATAATCTATGATATATATTTTCTAGTGTTTGAGAAACATATTTTAAAATATATTTTCCATTTTTAGTATTTATTTGATAAACATTATTTGACTTTCTAATAATAGAAAGCATTTCTATTTTATAAAGTTCATCTAATGTTTTTTTCATTTAGGTATCCTTATTAGATTTCCTTTTTTATAAATAACATCTTTATTATATTTATCTAATAACTCTTTCGATATTTTAAATCTTTCTATAATATTTTCTTTTGTTTCATTTTCTTTTAATACATAAAAGAAATATATACTTACATAATTATCTTTAAATAATTCTTCTTTTTTTATTTCTATATTTTGATCATCATCTTTAGTAACATCATCATTATTTCTTAAATTAATATCATCTTTTATATTTTCTTCATTAACATCAATATCAATAACATCTTCTTTTTTATCATCATTTAATGAATCATTAATATTATCATCTAATGCTAAAAACTCAATAATATCTTCATTACATTCTATATCATCGCTAGAAGAAGATATTAAATCAACAGATGATGTTTTAATTAATTCTTCAAATTTTTTTAATTTTGATTCAGATATATTCATTTTATTAGATTCACTTTTTATTTTTCGCATTAATAATGATATTGCTTCTTTATTTATTCTTTCATTAGGACTCAATTCAAAAAAAACAAAATCTTCTTTATCGCCTTTTAATTTTGTTACTATTTTAAATTTTAATTCATTATCGTTTATTTCATAACTCAAATCATCTATTTCAAGTGTAATTTCTTTTAATGAATCTATTTCATTTAAAGCTATAAATAAATCAACTGGATAATTGATTGAAGATGAAAAATTAGTAAATACATCCTTTATAGTAAAACTTAATGCGATATTACCTGTTATTTTAACTCCACTAGAAGAATATTCATAATTAAAATCATGATCCATCAATAAATCATTCACTTCTTCTATTTTATTATTAAAACTTATACTAGGTTCAAAAATATGTTCTTTCACTTATATCACCTTTATTAATTTATGAATATTGGTATTTAAAAAGAACAAAAAAATGGTAATTGAATTTTCAACTACCACTTTTGTTATAAAACTGATTTTTCAATTATTGAGCGTAAATCTTCTATACCTCTTTTATTTAATGAAGAAACAAACAACCATCTTTCATTTGGAAAATGTTTTTTTGCTTCATTAATAGCTTTTTGTTTCATCGATTGATTTAATTTATCCATTTTTGTAAAAACAACTAAAGAAGGAAGACTTCTTTCATTAACGAATGAAATAAAATCAATATCTTCAGGAGATAATTCTCTTCTAGCATCTAATAAAAATATTACTAATTTACATTTATCATTATTTGAAAAGTAATTATCCATCATTATATCAAAATCATTAGTTTCTCTATTTAGTTTCCTATATCCATATCCAGGAGCATCTACTAAATAAAACTTATCGCCCACAGAGAAATAATTAAGCAACTTTGTATGTCCTGGTGTTTTTGACACATAAGCTAATCCATTATGTTCACATAAAGCATTAATTAATGAAGATTTTCCTACATTACTTCTTCCAACAAATACTACTTCATTTAATGTATTTAATGGTTTAACCGCGGAAATATAATATTTTGTACTAGAAAAAATCATGATTAACTAATGTCTCTTTTAATGCTTCATTAACTGAATTAATAGGAATTATTTTTAATCCTTCTTTTACTTCTTTTGGTAAATCCGCGACATTTCTTTCATTTTCTTTTGGAATTAATACAGTTTCAATTCCATTTCTTAATGCTGCGAGTGTTTTTTCTTTTAATCCTCCAATAGCGAGTGATTCACCACGTAAATTAACTTCTCCAGTCATTGCAACAGTTGTTTTACATGGAATATTTTTAACAGCGGAAACAATCGCGGTAGTTATTGCTACACCTGCAGAAGGACCATCTTTTGGCACAGCTCCTTCAGGAACATGAATGTGAATATCATGTTCTAAGAAGAATGATGTATCAATTTTATAATAATTAACATTAGCTTTAACATAGTCAAGAGCAATAGAAGCAGACTCTTTCATAACATTACCTAAGTTACCTGTTAAAATTAATCCACCTTTACCTTCAAAGTAATTAACTTCAATCGGTAAAATTTCTCCACCAAATTGAGTATATGCTAGACCAGTAACAACTCCTACAGAAGGAGCTTTTTCTACTCTTGAAAAATCAAATATTTCTGTTCCAAGATATTCTTGAACTTTCTTTTTATTTACAACAATAACTCTTTTTCTTTTATTTGTTAAAAGTTCAACAACAGCTTTTCTACAAATAGAAGCTATCTTTCTTTCTAATTCTCTTACACCTGCTTCACGAGTATAGTATCTAATTATATACATTATAGCGTCTTCATCAAATCTAATTTGATTGTCTTTTAATCCATTTAATGAAGATTGTTTTTTAATTAAATGTTCAAATGCAATATATTTCTTTTCGATTTCTGTATAAGTATTTAATTCAATTAACTCCAATCTATCTCTTAATGCAGCAGGAATATTTTCCAAATAGTTTGCAGTACATATAAATAATACATTACTTAAATCATATGTCTCTTCTAGATAATTATCTTGGAATGCAACATTTTGTTCGGGATCAAGTACTTCAAGTAATGCAGAAGCAGGATCACCATGACTATTAGATGTTACTTTATCGATTTCATCTAATAAGAATACAGGATTACATACACCTGCATTTTTAATACCTTTTATAATTTTTCCAGGCATTGATGCAACATATGTTCTTCTATGACCTCTTATTTCTGTTTCATCACTTGTTCCACCTAAAGCAGCTTTAACAAATTTTCTACCTAATGCTCGCGCGACAGATTTAGCTAAAGAAGTTTTTCCAACTCCTGGTGGACCATATAAACATATAATTGGAGCTTTTAATGATTTAGTAACAGATTTAACTGCTAAATATTCAATTATTCTATCTTTTACTTTTTCAAGTCCATAATGATCTTCATCTAATACTTTTCTAGCATTATCTAAAGAATCATTATCAACTGTTTTATTAGTCCAAGGTAAATCAACAAGCCAATCAATATATGTTTTTGCCATTGATGATTCTAAACTGCCCGCTGGAAGTTGTTCATATCTTTTAACTTCTTTTCTTATTTTTTCAGCAACATTTATAGAATAAGAACCATCTTCTATTCTTTTTAATATTTTTTCAGTTTCACTATCTTCGCCTTTCATGTTATCAAGTTCATCTTGAATTGCATGCATTTTTTCTCTTAAAAAGTACTCTTTTTGAGCTTGTTCAGCTTTTTCATTAACTTTCTTTTGAATAGTTCTTTCTACATCATTTTTAATCTTTTGATTTTCTAAAAAATCAATAAGAAGTCCTATTTTTTTATTAATAGAAGATTCTTCGAGTAATGTTTGACGTGAAACATAATCAAGTGGCAAATAATTAGCTAATTGGTTAGCCAAGTCTTCCGCGGAAACACCTTTTTGCATTTTAAATAATACTGGTTTTGGAATTGAATTTTCAAGTGGTGTAACAGCAAGAATAGACGCCAAAGACGCGACTAATTTCTTTTCTTCATCAATAGTACAATCAAGTGTTACTTCTTTAGTAACTGCATCACATGAATAATAAAATTCAGATCCATCTTCAACTTTATTAACATTACTAATAATAACGTTTTCAATGCCAGTTAATCTAACTTTTAATACCCCTTTGTTATCTTTTGTGGAATCAATATGACATAAAGTACCTTCATTAAATATGTTATTTAATAAATCGTCATCCTTTTCAATTTCTTTTTGTGATACGATAATAATATCGCCTTCATATTCACTAAAGGCATGGGAAACCGCTACTAAAGAGAAGGAACGACCTACATCCATGCCTGATATACATTTAGGGAATACATGAAATCCACGAGTGATTAAAAGAGGATAGTTATTATATGAATTCATACAAATACCTCCTTTTTAAGTATTCTTTATTTTATTAATAATATTCTTATTAATTAATCATTATTTTTTAAGATAAATTCGTTGAATAAATTGTTACGTAAGTTTTTAGCAAATTGTTCAGCATTATTACCGAGTGCTTTTTCAACATCTTCTTTTGTCATACTATATTGAGCCGCTAATTCTTCATATTTTGCATTTATAATTTCATCAGTGACAACGATATTTTCAACACGACAAATTTCTTCAATAACAAGCATTGCTTTAATATTTCTTCTAGCTTCAACTTTTTTAGTTTCAACAAATTGTTCCATTGTTTGTTTATTAATTGATAAGAAATCTTCAAATTTTAATCCATTACTTTCAACTTGTTTTTTATTAGCTTCTACTTGATATTCAGCTTCTTCTTCAACTATCATATCAGAAATAGCAACAGTAGAATTGTCAATGATTGTATTAATTAATGTATTTAAATGTTCATTATCTGCTTCACGTGTTTTTCTATTTAAAACGTTTGTTTTTGCATATTCTTTTAATGAATCAGCATCTTTAACACTTTCAATATTTAATTCCGCAAAGAATTCATCATTTATTTCTGGTAAAACTGTTTCTTTAACATCAGAACATTTAATATCAAAGCGTGCTTCTTTTCCTTTTAAATTTTCAACATAATTTTCAGGGAATGTAACAAAAATAGATTTAGATTCACCTGCTTTAATACCAACTAATTGATCCTCAAATCCAGGAACAAAAGAATTGCTTCCTAATTTTAATTCATAGTTTTTAGCTTCTCCTCCATCAAATGGTGAGTCATCGATAAATCCTTTGAAATCAATTATAACAGTATCGCCTAATTTAGCTTCGCCTTCTTTAACATTCATTGTAGCGTTTCTATTTCTTAAGTTATTAATATAATCGTCAATTTCACTATCAGAAACTGTTACTTCTTTCTTTTCGACTTTAATTCCTTTATATTCACCTAATTCAATTTTTGGTGTAATTGCGCATTTTACAACTGCTTCAAATTCATCTTCAGAAACCTTAGTAACATCTAATCTAGGTTGAGCAATAACTTGAAGTTTGTTTTCTTCATATGCTTCAATATATGATTTATTAACAAGTTCTACTAAAGCATCATTAAGAACTTCAACTTTATTAATATATCTTTCAGCTATATTAGAAGGTACACATCCTTTACGGAATCCTTTAATTTCTAATTTTTCTTGTCTTTTTAAGAATTCTTTTCTTTGAGCTTTTTTCCATTCTTCACCAGAACATGAAATAACTATTTCAACTTCTTGGTTTTCTTTAAAATTAATTTTTCTTTCCATTTTAAAATTTCCTCCATTTTTTCGTACGCAAGATTGATTATATATTATAAATATATAAATTACAATAATTTTATAATTATCAACAATTTTTCAATAGCCATATATGCTTTAGTTTTATTTTTAATTCAATAAATTAAAAAACATATCTTTACTATTAAATTTTTTAATTGATAGTTTTTCTTTAAGATAATCAAATAAATCAGACAATAATTCTTTTGAGATATTACTATCTAATATAAATTTATCATAATGAGTTTCATCTACTTTAAATACATATCTAAATGATTTTAAATACTCATTTGAATATCTTTTATTATTATAGATTTTGTTACAATTATCACAAACAAATCCACCATCTAAATAAGATACAGATATAATATTTTTATTACTTGAACAATAAATACAACTATCATAATTTAATACATAACCTGATAGTTTAATAATATTAGCAATGAATATATTAATTAATGTCAGCGAATCAAAACCATTAATTAATAATTCTAATATTCTAATAAAAATAGAATATATTCGACCTTCATTTTCATCTAAAATTCTAATAGTTAATTCAGACATTATTCCTAAAGATGTCATTATATTAATAGAATCATATAATTTATAATTAGAATTAATTAATTCCCCACTTTTTAATGATAATGTATTACTTTTTGATATGAGTGTGAATTTAGAAAAAGAATATAACAAACAAGATGAATGATTTTTTGATGATGGATTCATTATGCTACGAGCAAAAAATCCAATCCTTCCATCTTTTGTTAAAACATTAACCATTGCATCTTTTTCTTTAATCGGCGTTATTCCTATTACAATTCCTTCAATTTCAATATCCATAATTAATCATCGTAACCTAATTCTTTTAATATTCTACGAGAATTTCTCCAATCATTTTCTACTGATACAAATAATTTCAAATTCACTTTACGTTTTAGAATAGATTCTAATTCTATTCTTGCTAAACGACCAATTTTTTTAATCATTTCGCCGTTTTTACCAATAATAATTCCTTTTTGCGAATCTCTTTCTGTTATTATCGTCGCTAAAATATGAGTAGTATCTGTTTTTCTTTCAACTTTATCAATTCTAACAGCGCATGAATGTGGTACTTCATGTTTTAAGTTTAATAACAATTGTTCTCTTATAATCTCTGAAAATAAAAATGACATTGGATGATTTGATAACATATTTTCAGGATAGTATTTTTCTCCATCTAATAAAACTTCTTTTACAGACGTAATAACATCATCAATACCAAATCCATCAAGCGCGGACATTTCAATAATCTTTGTTGGATTATAATATTCTTTGAATTCTTTTTTCATTTTTTCCATTTTAGGTGCAGTAGCTAAGTCTATTTTATTTAATACAATAAAAAGTGGAACATCTAGTGTAGAAAATTTACTTTTCATTTCTTTTTCAATTTCAATATCAAATCCAAGGTATGCATCAAGCATATATATTACCGCGTCTACTCCACTTAAAGATGATAAAGCTTGTTTTTTCATAAAAGTATCTAATTCATGATGTGGTGATACAAGTCCTGGAGTATCAACAAAAATAATTTGTGAATCATCATCATTATATACTCCTTGGATTGAATTTCTTGTTGTCTGAGGTTTACTAGTGGCTATTGACACTTTCTTTTTTAATATTTTATTTAATAAGGTAGATTTACCTGCGTTAGTTCTACCAATAATCGTTACAAATCCTGTTTTCATTATTTTAAATCACTTTCATCAAATGCTAAAGGAAGTAATTCATCAATATTAGTTTCTTTAACATTATTATTTTTATCTAATAAATATATTGGGGCTTTTTTTGGAAATAACTCTTGAATAACTTGTCTACACGCTCCACATGGAGTAATGAAACCATCGCAATCCCCACATAAAACCATACATTCAATATCATCTTTTTTATAGCCTAAATTATAAACTGTAAATATAGTAGATCTTTCTGCACAAATCGATAAAGGATAAGAAGCGTTTTCCATATTAGCTCCTGAAATAACATTACCATCTTTTAATTTTATTGCGCATCCTACTCTAAAATTAGAATAAGGACTATAAGACTTTTTTTGAGCATCTCTTGCTATAATAATTAATTGTTCTATATTCATACAAATCTCCTATCTTATAAATTTAAAGGATCAAGAATCTCATCTTGAAGTTTAAACATAATATCTTCATCTTCTTTTTTCATATGGTCATATCCAAGTAAATGTAGTAACCCATGAACAAATAAGAATGACATCTCTCTTTCAAATGAATGATTATATTCATTCGCTTGTTCTTTTGCTTTTTCAATACATATAAATATCTCACCTAAAATTCTAGGAACATCATTTGACTTATTAATACTATATGATCCATCTACATTATCTTCAAATGCAAAAGATATAACATCAGTAGGCTTATCAATATTTCTATGTTTTTTATTTAATGAATGAATAAATTCTAAATCAACTAAGTTTACTTCAAAAATGAAATAACCATCTAATTTTAAATGATTAAATACTATTTTACTTAATTTTTCATATTTTTCTTCATATGTGTCATATTTTTCATCAAACATTGATGAAAATGTTAATTCTAATTCCATATTATTTAATCTCCATTAATTAAAAAGTAAAATCTGGCAAAGGAAGTACTTCATAATTATAACATTTATAAGTACGATTCATATTCGCAGCATTAAGTGCAACACTTTCACGCGAACCCATTAATGTAAAAGTAAAAGAAGGAATACCTAATATATAATTAGATTCTGTTAGATAAAAATTAACTTTCCATTGCATATCTTTTTACCTCCCGTATTTATTAATATTATAATATTTTTATAATATTATTTCCACTTTTATAATATTTACAAAAAAAATTTGTTAATTATATAATCAAGTGCAACAAACAAAACGTGAAAATAAAAAGA
>CAYVZF010000013.1:0-24684 GCA_964456095.1 uncultured Erysipelotrichaceae bacterium | reverse complement strand
TTAACAAAAAGTCAAATAATGCCTAAATTTGTCGATTTTTTAAAAAAATATCTTTTAATGAAAAAAAATTATAGTTATAATCTACTTAATCGATATTTCATATATAGGGGGATTTTTTTATGAAATATATTTTATATAATCCATTAAGTGATAACTTTCAAGGAGAAAAATATTTAGAAAAAGTTGATTCATTAGTTGATGGAGAAAAAAATATTCAGTCTTTAATTAATATTAATTTAAAAGATTTTATTAAAAGCATTAATAAAGAAGATGAAATAATTCTTGTTGGTGGAGATGGAACAATTAATATTTTTGTTAATTCTTTAGATGGTAATATACCAAGCAATAATATTTATGTCTATGCTGCAGGTACAGGGAATGATTTCTTTAAAGATGTTGAAGCTGATACGTCAAAATTATTATTAGTAAATAAATACTTGAAAAATTTACCAGTAGTAACAATTAATAATGAAAAACATTATTTTATTAATGGTATTGGTTTTGGTATTGATGGATATTGCTGTGAAGTCGCGGATATTCAAAAACAAAAAGGAAAGAAAAAGATTAACTATACAATGATTGCAATAAAAGGTCTTTTATTTCACTTTAAACCTAGAAAAGCTAAAATAACTATTGATGGCGTTACATATTTTGATGATTATGTTTGGATCGCAGCATCTATGAAAGGTAGATATTATGGCGGTGGAATGGAAGTTGCACCTGCACAAAATAGACTTGATGAAAATAGAACTTTATCAAACGTTGTATTTAAATCTAAAAGTAAATTAAGAACATTAATGGTTTTTCCTAAAATATTTAAAGGTGAACATGTTAATAATAAGAAAGTAACACGTGTATTATGTGGTAAACATATTGTAGTTGAGTTTGATAGACCAACTGCTTTACAAGTTGATGGTGAAACATTTTTAAATGTTACATCGTATGAAGTTAATATCTAATTATTTTATTATGTAATGGTTAATTAATTTTAACCATTATTTTTATATTTAAAAAATATAAAATGTGATATATTTCTTTATAGGAGGCAATTTAATATGAAAAAAATTGTTATTATTGGTGGTGCTGGATATATTGGTAGCCACAATGTTAAAGTGTTTTTAGATAGAGGATTTGATGTTGCTGTTATTGATAACTTAAATACAGGACATATTTCTGCGATTGACAAAAGAGCGCGTTTTTATAAAGTTGATATTAGAAATAAAGAAGAATTAACAAAAGTATTTAATATAGAAAAACCTGATGGAGTTATTCATTTTGCTGCACTTTCTTTAGTAGGTGTATCTATGAAAGAACCATTAGAATATTTTTCTAATAATGTATATGGCATGCAAGTTTTATTAGAGGTAATGAAAGAAACTGGTGTTAATAAAATAGTATTTTCTTCATCCGCGGCTACATATGGTGATCAAAAAGTGATGCCACTTACTGAAGATTCTATTACAAATCCGACAAATCCATATGGTGAAACTAAATTAATGATGGAAAAAATGATGAAATGGTGTGACTTAGCTTATGGTATTAAATATGTCTCATTAAGATATTTTAATGCAGCGGGTGCTATTGAAGATGGAACTATTGGTGAAGACCATCATCCTGAAACTCATTTAATTCCTCTTGTTTTACAAGTACCTTTAAATAAAAGAGACCATATATCTATTTTTGGTAATGATTATGATACTCGTGATGGAACATGTAT
This sequence comes from uncultured Erysipelotrichaceae bacterium, assembly GCA_964456095.1. Classification (GTDB taxonomy): domain Bacteria; phylum Bacillota_I; class Bacilli_A; order RFN20; family CAG-449; genus CANRPC01. Next base: position 22,967 of record CAYVZF010000013.1, on the reverse strand, counting down.
TCGTGATTATATTCATGTTCTCGATATTGCAGATGCTCATGTAAGAGCAATTAATTATTTATTTGATGGTAATGAATCTAATATTTTTAATTTAGGAACAGGTGATGGACAATCAGTGAATGAGATCATTTCTGAAGCTGAAAAAGTTGTAAACGGCTCTATTAAAAAAGAGTATTCTGAAAGAAGACCTGGAGATCCTGCTAGTTTAATCGCATCTAATGAAAAAGCAAAGAGATTACTTGGTTGGGAACCAAAATATACACTTTCTGATATTTTAAAAACTGCTTGGGAATTCCATAAAAGTCACCCAGATGGATATGAAAAATAATGAGTAATTGTATAAAACATTTTATTTTAATAACTAAACATAGACATCAAGTGATAAGAAATTGCTTTCACTTAGGAATATTTTTTCGATCATTAAAACATGATTTATCAAAATATTCTTTTTATGAGTTTTTAAGATCTAAAAAATATTATAAAGGAACTTCTTCCCCAGTTTTTGAGGAAAGAAAACATCATGATGGTTATAGTGAAATTGCAATCCATCATACAAGAAAAAATAAACATCATTTTGAATATTACATGGACTACTACAGAGGATATATATTAATAAAACCTATGCCATATAAAGTAATGCTTGAATATGTTGCTGACATGTTATCAGCTTCTAAAACATATGATAAAAAGAATTTTTCTGGTAAAACTGTGTATGAATATTTTGTTAAAAGAGAAAAGAATTACATCATGCATCCAGGATGTATAGAATTTGTTAAAGAATGCTTTTTATCTTATGATAAATATGGTTGGAAATATTTAAAGAAAAAAAATACAAAAGAAATGTATTATTCATTTATTAATAAATATCCTAATGTTGTTGTTTATAAGTTAGAAAAACTAGATTTAGATGCAAAGGAAGTAATATATGGCAAATAACTTAATAGAGGAATTAAAAAATATTATATATAAAGAAAATGATGAGGAACATCTAAATTTATTTTTATCTAAGCATGAAAAAGAATTATTAGAAATTGATCCGATTTTATTAATTGGATATCATGTAGATTTTTATTTGCAAAAAGATCAAATAAAAAAAGGATTAGATGTATTAAATTATTATAAATCTAAACCATATATATCTATGACTGTTGAAGATTTTATGAATGAACTTTATGAAAAAATAAATGATGATGCTTTTTTAAATAATAGTTCAAATAAGAATTATACTAAATATGATATAGAAAAAGATTTGTTTAGTGATTCATTTGAAAAACAAGTCGTCGCAATTAAAAGATTATCATCTATGAATGTGAGAAATTATTTAGACTTAATTAATGCATTCTTTTTAAAAAATAAAAATGATAAGTTAAATCGTTTATTAATAATTGTTTTAGTTGAACAAAATATTTCTAACACATTTAAATGCTATATAGGTGGAATTTATAGAAGTATTAAACCATCAGAAATTACTTTACCTTTTGAAGAAAAACAATATAAAGAAATGATTGATTATATAAATAATAATGTTAAGAATCCTGATTCATTAAATAGATTAATTGATATCTTTTCATCTATTAATGTGATGTCTTTTCCTGATAAATTGTTTAAAAACTATGATAGTGAAACTATATTTAAAGTCTTATTAAGAATAGAGAAAGAATCTCTTGGATATAAAACTGAATCTTCATCATCATCTTATGAAAATAATTTATTTGATATAGTTTATCCTTATTGCTTTTAATCATATTAATATTAAGTGGAGTTATTATATGTTTGAATTTGTTACTGAATATAATAAAGATTTGTTTTTTGATAGTTATAAAATTTTTTATAATTTTAAAAAAAAGAAAGATCGTATAAAAAATATCTTATTAATAATAATGTGTTTTATTTTAGCTACTGCTTCTTTAATTTTAGAAATATTAAGACCAGAGATATTTCATACTACTTTTGCTACTATATTTTTCTATATTAATGGTTTTTTATTCTTGATTTATCCTTATACGATAAATGATAAAAGAATAAAAAAAAGAATTGATAATTTTTTTAAAAAGAATCTAAATGATAATTTTATAGTAAAATATATTTTCAGTGAAGAACATTTTGTGTCTCTACATGATGAAAATGAAATATATTATAAATATGCTGACATTGTATATTTTGAAGTTGTAAATGATAACATTATTATTATATTAAAGAAAAATAAATTTATTGCTTTAAATACGAATGATGAATTATTCATTAATTTCATAAGAAAGAAACAATGTAATCGATAAGTAATTTGCCATTTAATATAACTTTATATTTGCGATAATCATTATAATATTTACTAAAAAAGTCCCTAATTTTAGGGATTTTTTTAATCTTTATAAATTTGTAAAAAAATGAGTAAATTACATCTTATGAAAAATATTAAAAAAATATATCAAAAAAATTTAAAAAAATATTGCAAATGTGGGAAGAAGTGGTATAATGTGTTTACAAGTGGAGAAAGGGTAAAGTTATGTATTTTTTTGGAAGGCATGATCACAGCTTGGATGAAAAATCTAGATTAATGTTGCCAACAAGATTACGCGACCAATTAAAAGGACAACTTTATATGACCATTGGATTGGATAAATGTATAAACCTTTATACTAGTGAAGCGTTTATGAAAATAGCAAACCAAAGGGCTTCCTTGAACGACTTGTCGAAAGAAGAACGTGGATTCATGAGAACATTCTTCTCCAATTCAATTGAATGTGAAATGGATAAGCAAGGCAGAATTCTTCTTCCAAAGAATCTTCAAAAATCTGCATTTATTTCAAAAGATGTAGTTGTGATTGGGAATAACGACCACATTGAAATTTGGGACAAGGAACATTATGAGCAAGTGGAACTTGAACAATTGGAAAATTTTGAAACAAATGCTCAAATAATTGGAGAAAGATTTAAAAAGGAGGATTAGTATGATACATATTCCTGTCTTACTAGAAGAGACAATTGATGGATTAAAAATTAATCCTGATGGAATATATGTCGATGCTACGCTTGGGAGAGGTGGACACTCATCACAAGTTCTTAAGTCTTTGAAAAACGGTAAAGGGCATCTATATTGCTTTGATCAAGATGAACAAGCGATAATCGAAAGCAGAGAAACGTTAAAAAGCATTTCCTCAAATTTTACAATAATTCATGATAATTTTGAAAATCTAGAAGCAAGATTAAAGGAATTAGGCGTAAATAAAATTGATGGTATTATGTTTGATTTAGGTGTTTCATCTGCACAGTTCGATGATGGTAGTCGTGGTTTCTCTTATAGGTTTGACTCCTTACTTGACATGCGAATGAATAAAGATACACATCTTACAGCTGAGATTGTTGTAAACACTTATTCACTTGCTAACTTGGCCAAGATGTTAAAAGAGTATGGTGAAGAACCTTATGCATATCAAATAGCAAAAGAAATCGTTAAACAAAGACAAATTAAACCTATCTCAACTACGTTTGAATTAGTTGATGTCATTAAAAGAGCTTTGCCAAAGAAAGTCTTGAATAAAAAAGGACATCCTGCAAAACAAAGTTTTCAAGCAATCAGAATCGAGGTTAATAATGAACTCGGAGTTTTAAAAAATGGTTTAAAATCCGCATGTTCTATGCTTAACGTAGGAGGAAGGGTTGCGGTTATAACTTTTCATTCTCTAGAAGATCGTATTGTGAAAAACATTTTTAAAGAGTTATGTGATGAAGGTGAAGGTTCAAGGTATTTACCTATTGAAAAAATAGATCCCTCATTTAAATTAGTTAATCGTAAACCAATATTGCCATCTGAGAAAGAATTAATTAATAATTCTAGATCACATTCGGCAAAATTAAGAATTATAGAAAGGAGAAAAGATGATGAAAGATAAATTAGTAAAGAAAAATATTACTAAATTTGATAGACGTTCAAGAAAATTGGGAATTCTTGGAATAGTTTTAATAACATCTACATTAGCTTTTGGAATTCCTATGATTGTTAATTTAAATAATCAGAACGATATATTAACTAAAGAAGTTAGAAAAACGAATGACAAAATAGCTACATTACAATTGCAATTTGAGAATCTTGATAAAGATATTTAATCTTTAAGAGGTGTCTTACAAAGCATGAAGAAAAATATAATATTAAAGATACTAATTATTTTAAATGTCTTCTTCGTTGTTTCGATAATAACAATTATAATGGCCTTGATGTTATTTCAATCAATAACTTCACTTGAATCGCTCATTTCAATCGTACTCATTGATTTTGTTTTAACAACAGGTGTCAGCAAATTATTCTTTATTTTCATTGACAAGAATGATGATATTAAAAAATCAAATAATGTTGATAACTTACTTAATTAATTTAAAAAATAGAGCCTCAATTTGGTTCTATTTTTTTTAGAAAAATATGCAAAAATAGTAATTATAAAATTGAATTAAAACACTTAAATTTGTATAATTAAAATATAATTTTAATTAAAAGAATTCTAGATACTTATACTAGGAGAGTAATATATGAAAAGAGATAAAAAGAAAGAACCAAAAACAAACACAGATAACTATATTGTTTCATCAGATGCGGAATCAGTTTTATATGGATTATTATTTGTCTTATTAGGTATTATCGGATTAATTAATTCGGGACCAATTGGACATTTTTTGACTTATATATTTGTATATTTATTTGGAACATTTTATTCGATATTTTTTGTATTTTTAATATTTTTAGGCGTTTATTTAATTATTAAAAAGAAATTTTTTGCAATAAAAATTGATTTAAAAGTATTAGGAATTATATTTTTAGTATATTCATTTATGATTGGTGCTTCACTTGAAACAGATTTAACAATAAAAAATTCTTTTACATATTTTTCTGATATTATAAATTCAATTCAAGATAGTAAATTCTATATTAGTGATTTTTCACTTATTCCACTTACAGGAGGAGGAATAATTGGTTATTTTAGTGTTGGCTTATTTAATACAATGATAAGTTATATTGGAACTCAAATTGTTTTATTAATATTAATTGTTTTAGGTATGCTATTATTATTTACAGGTTTATTTAAAAAAGTATTTATTTTAACTCGTACACATATAAAAAATCGTAAAGAAATTAGAAAAGCCGCGAATGAAGAAAAAGAAAGAATAAAATTAGAACAAAAAGCAATTGAAAAAATTGTAAGTGATAATAAAATTAAAGAAGAAAGTGAAGATACTTCAAATAATGTTAATGTTAATAATGAAGATGTTACTCTTAAAAGAGAAGATAATATTAAGCCAGCATCATTTTTTGATGATATTGAAGAAGATAATACTGATTTAGACAAAGATGATTTTTCTGATATTATTCTTCCTACTCAAGCTAATAATAGATTAGATAAAGAAGTTGAATCTACATCATTTTTTAAAGATGAAGATTTTGAAGAAAAAAGTAATGATGATTTAAATATAAATAAATTTAATTTTAATAATTCTACAACAAAAGTATTTGAAGAGAATAATAATGATACTAACACGAATGTTAATAAACATTATTTATATCCACCTATAAGTTTATTAAGTACTATATTTGATGGTGATAAAACATCACTTAATATGCAAGTAGCTGATGAATACGTTGGTCGTATTAATGAATTATTTAATGAATTTAATATTGGAGCCTCTGTTATTTCATATACAATTGGACCATCTGTAACTAGATTTGATGTTCAACGTAATAATGGAGTAAAACTAGCTCAAATCTCTGGACTTCAAAATGAATTGGCTCAAAAATTAGGAGGTAATGAAACAGTTAGAGTTGAATTAATTGTACAAGGAAAAACAACTTCAGGAATTGAAGTTGGTAATGTACATCAAACAACAGTATCATTTAAAGAATGTTTTCAAGATTTAATGCTTAATACAAAAGATAAATTATTAATCCCACTTGGAAAAGATATATCAGGTAAAGTTGTAAAAACAAGTATAGATGAATTACCTCATCTTCTTGTTGCTGGTACAACTGGTTCAGGAAAATCTGTATTTGTACATTCTATAATTATGACATTAATAATGCGCAACACACCTGATGAATTAAGATTACTATTAATTGATCCTAAAAAAGTTGAATTTTCAAAATATCATGATTTACCTCATTTGTTATGTCCTATTATTTCAAATAATGATGAAGCAGTTACTGCTTTAAAACGTTTAGTAGATGAAATGGAAAGAAGATATGAAGTATTTGCTAAATATGGTAATGGCGCGAATAAATATAGTGAATATATTGAATATGCAAAAGCACATAATCTCGAAATAATGCCAAATATTGTTATGATTGTCGATGAATTCGCTGATTTTATCTCATACAATCAAAAAGATGTTGAAAGTTCAATTCAACGTATTGCTCAAAAAGCAAGAGCGTGTGGAATTTATATGATTTTAGCAACACAAAGACCATCAGTTAGTGTTATTTCTGGTAATATTAAGGCTAATATTCCATCAAGAATAGCTTTAAGTGTCGCATCTTCTACTGATTCGAGAGTAATTATTGATGAAACAGGAGCAGAGACATTAATAGGTAAAGGTGATTTACTAGCTAAAGTGCCTATATCAAAATCATTAATACGTGTACAATCATGTTTTGTTCCATCGAAAGACATAATTGCGGTATGTGATTTTATTAGAAGCCATTCAGAAGTTAATTATTATAAACCATTTTTAGATTTAAAAGAAAAAGTTAATTCATTTGAAGGAAGCGCTATTTCATCTGGAAGAAGAACAGAATTAGATCCTCTTCATGAAGAAGTAAAACAATTCGTATTAGAAACCAAGATAGCGTCAACGTCAAAAATACAAAATACTTTCTCTATGGGATTTTCTCGTGCGGATTATATTCTTGATTGTTTAGAAAGAGAAGGAATAGTAAAAAGATTATCATCTGGAAGAAGAGTAGTAATTTCAAATAATAATGATGATGAAGAGGAGTTTTAAAATATAAATGAGTTTTAAGTTTGAAATAATTAATGAAAACGAAATAAAAATTATTAAATATTTTGGTAATGAAGCTGAATTAATAATTCCATCACATCATTTTATAGAAGGTAAAATATATAAAGTAACTGTTATTGATAAATTTTCTTTAAACAATAGTTTTATTAAAAAATTATATATACCAAGTTCAATTAATTATATAAGTGAAAATGCTTTTGTAGGATTCAATGAATTAAATTTAGAAGAAATTATTGTAGATGATGATAATATGTTTTATGCATCATTAAATGGTTCTTTATTAAATAAAGAAAAAACTATTTTAATAAAATATCCTCCAAAATCTTTAAAGAAAAGAATTAATATCATTAATGGAATTAAAGTAATAGAACAATCATGTTTTGAAAATGCAATTAATTTAAAAACAATAAATCTACCAAATACTTTAGAAGAAATAAAAGCATATGCATTTGCTTCATGTTCATCTTTAAAAAATATTAAATTGCCATCTTCTTTAATATCTATAGGGGATTATGCATTTTTTAACTATGAAGTTTTAGATAAAATAAAATTACCTTCATCATTAATTTGTATTGGTGAAGGAGTGTTTTATTCATTAAAAAAACCATATATTAATATAAGCGTTGCATCTAAAAATAAAGCATTTAAAATATATAAAGGTGGTTTATTTTCATTTGATAAAAAAATACTATATAAATATTTTGAAGTTGAGGATAAAGTAAAACTTCCATCATCATTAAAAGAAATAAAAGCATATGCATTTTCATATTCTTTTATTAATTATATTTCATTACCAGAGAAGTTATCAAATATTGAAAAATATGCATTTATTGGTTCATCAATAAAAAAAATAAATACTCCAATTAATATAAAAGTTATTAATAATTCAACATTTGCATTTTGTAATGAACTAATAGAAGCACGACTAAATAATGTTAATGATATAGAACTATCAGCATTTTTTTCTTGTTCAAAATTAAAAGATGTATATATTCCAAATAATATTAATAAAATAGATGATTCAGCATTTAATTTAACGAATATAGATAATTTTTTAAAAGTTACTAATAAGGAGTTTTAAAATGACATTTGATAAGCAAAAAGAATATATATTAAAAGGAAATGTGTATAATGATTTAACTCTTGAACTTATTTATGCAAAAAAAAGCAGTTAAACTAACTAATGAATACAATTTAATACTTAATAAAATAAAAAAAGAAAATTTATTAAAATAGGTAATAATATTTGTATTAATGCGGATGTTAGTATTAATTAAGAAGTAACTATAGGAGATAATTGATTATCATCTTAAAAGTATTTAAAAAAAGATATACCGTATAAAGTTATTTAAACTATAGATTAAAACGATAAAACATGTTATAACAAAATTGATAAAATAACATAGTATATTAAATATAAGGGAGAATGTATGATTTTAGTAGAGGCAATTTTAAAACAAAAAGATTATATTGAAGTATCAATCCATAAAAAATATTTATATAATGGTTCAAAATATTTCTATTTATTTGAAAATGGTAATTTTGTAAAAAAATTACATATAGAAAAAATAACTGAAACAAATCATCATTTTAGATATATTGTTAATGATTTACCTATATTAAAAATCGGAGAAGATTATGAAATTCAAGATGATCATAATACATTTGCTTCAATAGATTGTTCGGTTTTAATGAAAGAAATGTCACTTGATTATTTATATAAATTTGATGGTGAAATGGGAGCAATATATCATTCAAATCATACGATATTTAGAGTGTTTTCGCCTCTTGCAAGCTCTATTAGCGTAGTGTTAATAAATAAACTTAATAAAGAAATATATCCGATGAGAAAAAGAGAAAATGGTATATTCTACTATAATGCAATCGGGGATTATGATGGATTTGAATATTATTATCTTATAAAAGTAAATGGAAAATATGTTGAAGCTGTTGATCCATATGCTAGATCTACTACAATACATTCTAGAAGAGGAGTAGTAATTAATCCTAATAAATATAGTTATGATTTTAATGATGATAAACTTAAACCATTAAATTCACCATGTGATGCGATTATTTATGAGATGAATGTTCGTGATTTTACTTCCTCTATTCATACATCGATAAAAAATAAAGGTAAATATTTAGGATTAACAGAAAAAAATAAAGAATCAAGTAATAAAAATAAAGTAGGAATTGATTATTTAGAGTATTTAGGTATTACGCACGCTCAATTACAACCAGTAACCGACTTTTTAACAACAAATGATTTATTTCCTGAAAATACATACAATTGGGGATATGATTCAGGTAATATGTTTGCTTTAGAGGGATCTTATTCTTCAAATCCTAGTGATCCATATGCACGTATTTGTGAATTTAAAAAAGCTGTTAGTTCTCTTCATGAAAAGAATATTAGAGTAGTACTTGATATGGTATTTAATCATCAATTTTCATTTGAAAATTCTTCATTTGAGAAAATACTACCAAATTATTATTTTAGATATAATCAAGATGGTACTTTATCCAATGGTTCATTTTGTGGTAATGAATTTGAATCACGTAGATATATGGCAAGAAAGTTCATTGTTGATACTTGTTTAATGTTTGTTAAAGAATACCATATTGATGGATTTAGATTTGATTTAATGGGATTAACAGACATTGAAACAATGAACGAAATATATGATAAATGTTCACAAATTAGAAAAGGATTTATTCTATATGGTGAAGGTTGGGATATGCCAACAAGTTTACCTCAAGAATTAAAAGCAAAACAATCTAATGCATATAAAATGCCAAATATAGGTTTCTTTAATGATAGATATAGAGATATGGTAAAAGGAAAATCATCGGACCATGAACTATATGTAAAAGGTTACCTATTAGGGGATTTAAACTATGCTGATGCATTTAGACACTGCTTTTTATCTTCTACTTTATCTATTTCAATGCCTCCATTATATGTAAATCCATCACAAAGTATAAATTATATAGAATGTCATGATAATGCAACATTATATGATAAACTATTAATATCAAATGGTTACGAAACTGAAAATGATAGATTAAAAAGAATATCACTTTTAAATATTGTAAATGTATTTAGTTATGGAGTATGCTTCCTTCACTGTGGTCAAGAAATTGGGTTATCTAAAAAAGGTAATTATAATTCATATAATTCTGGAGATGAATATAATTCATTTGATATTGAAGTATTAGATAAAAGATTTAATATGGTAAACATTTTAAAATCTGCGATTGAATTAAAGAAAAAATATTATTTCTTTAGATTTTCAAAATCAGAAGAAATATCATCTAAAATTGTTTCAGAAACTTGTTATGGTAGGACAATATTTACAATACTTGATGCTGAGCCATTTAAATGTGTAAAAATTATTATTAATCCATCAAATGAACCATTTCAATATGAATTAGATGAATATTATAGAGTATTATTTAATGAATTTGGTATGATAACAGATGATTTTTACGTAAAGAATGTAACTATTAATGGAATATCATTAGTTGTAATTGCACTTGAAAAGGAACCAAATAAAGACTAAACTTGGATTATAGTTACTTTAAATAAGTTATTATTTATTTGAGGTGAATAAATAAATGACTAACGTAAATTTGTTTGGAGTAATTGTAAAAAAAGATGATGAAACATTTATTAAAGTAGAAAGATCATATAAAGATCAAAATGGAAATTACATTGATGATTTACTTCCTGTAATATTTTGGACAAAAAATAAATCAAATAATTTCTCAAATTTAAAAGAATCTTCTCGAGTTTTAATTAAAGGTAGATTAGAATGTGTAGGGGATAAAATGTATATCGTCGTTGAAGAATTTAAAGTAGTATAAGGAGTAGTATGAGAAAGATTTTAAATTTAATATTTGTTATTGTGCCAATATTTATATGGTATTATCCTCAAATATTAATATATAGCATTAGAAAAGATAAAATATCTAAAGTTAAACTTTATAATTTTGCACAAAAGTTTGCAAGCGTATCTATTAAAGGTTTAGGTATGGATCTAGAAGTAAAAGGTACAGAATATATAGAAAATACAGATTCATGTTTACTTGTTGGTAATCATCAATCATTTTCTGATACATTAATGGTTATAAAAAGTGTTAAATATGAACCATTACATTTTGTAGCAAAAAAAGAATTAGAAAATTTTATTGGTGTTGGTAGGTTTATAAAAATGATGGGTGGTCATTTTATGGATCGCGGCAATAAACGTGATGAAATTAAAATAATGCGTAAAGTAAAAAAAGATTTAAGAACCGATAATACTGTTGTTTGTATTTTCCCAGAAGGAACAAGATCAAAAAATGAAAACTATGAAATGAATCATTTTCATCCAGGAACTTTTAACGTCGCTGTTAAAGAACATAAAAACATCGTTCCTTTTGTGGTCGAAGGTGGATATAATGTTTTAAATTTTAAAAGGAAAGTAAAATCTGAATGCTATATACATTTCTTACCACCTTTAAGATATGAAGATTATAAAGATTTAACAACTACTGAAATTGCTAATATTTTAGAACAAAAGATTTCTGAAAAACAAAAGGAATTACATAAATTAATACCGTAGATTATTAATTTACTAAAAATGATTGAAGAGTGATTGAAATATATTGCTCTTTTTTATTTATTTTTTTGATACAAATTTATTAAGAAAAAAATTTATTTTATATAATAAAATACTATAATTTTTTTTATTAGTTTGTTACAATAATTCTAAGGGGGTAAACCCATGAATTTATTTGAAAAAATACCTGATAATTTCTTTTCGATACTTTCGAGTAAGAATAAAAATATTTATGGAATTGCTTTAGTCACTTTATATGAAGCTCTTTCAATGTATAGAAATAGAATTCGTAAAAATGATTATTTAGATTTACTTAAATCTCGTGGTGAACAAGAAGTTAGTCTATTTTCTTTTGATGATGAAGATGTTGAAAATGATTCATCTCTTTTATATGAACCAACACTTGCTCAAAAAGCAAATTTTGTTGTTAGAAGATTAATTGAAACTGGCTGGATTTATTTGGATTTAAATGTTAAAACTGGTACTGAATATATTTTACTTCCAACATATTCTATTTCGATGCTTAAAATTTTATATGAATTTATGAATGCAAATGAAGTAAAATATGTTTCATATGTTCATAGCACATATTCTGATTTAAAATTAGAAGATGAAACACAAGATGATTATATGTATAAGACTTTAGAGAGTGCATATAATAATACTCAAAACTTAGAAATTGAAGTTGCTAAACTTGATCATTCATTAAAAGTTTTCCAACGCCAATTGAGTAATATATTTTCTCCAAATGAAGTTTTATCACAACACTTTGATGATTGTAGAGAAGATGTTGTTAATCCTATTTACCATCCTTTAAAAACATCTGATTCAATTGTTTTATATCAAGGTCCGATTAATGCAATTTTAAAAAGATGGCTTCTTACTGATGAAGTTAGAAAAAAATTAATAGAACAAGCGATTAGAGAAAATAAAAATATTAAAAATGAGATTGAAGCCGAATCTGATATTGTTAAAAAGATTAATTATATTCAAGATACTTTTTCAAGACTAACATCTGAAATAAGTGAAATTGATAAAACGCAAAGTGATTATATTAAAGCATCAACTGAAAAAGTTATATATTTAAACAATCAAGATAAATCGATTCGTGGTAAGTTAGAAACAATTTTCTTAGCGTGTGCAAAAACAATCGCAGGAGAAAAAGAAGGAACTTATCCTACTATAATTAGAGATATAACTTCTAGTGCTTTATTTTATCAACAAGGTTTTATTGATTCTGACTCTGTTGCTAAACCTTATAAACGAAATGCAAGAGATGAAGGTATACCTCTTGAACTGGATGATTTCGACCATGAAAGAAATAATGACTTAATGAGTTCGATTATGGATAGATCAAATCAATATAGTGAAGAAACGATTATTGCATATATGAAAAAAGCATTTGGAAATAAAAATGAATTATTTGCAAAAGATATTAATTTAGATACAATCAATGATTTCATTATGTTAATACTTGGTTCAGTAAAATCAAATTCACAATCTTCATTTTATGAAATAGATCATAAAGAAAATGGTAATACACAAATAGATGTCGGGGATTATAATATTCCAGACTTCAGATATGTAAGGAAAGGAGCTAAATAATGTTTGATGAAAGATATGAGAGTTTAACCTCTAAAGAAAAAGAAATGTTTGCTCATTGTGTTAATAATTTAATGCTTAAATCATTTGTTTTAAGAGAAAATTATGATAGACCTAGCAAAATAATGAAACCAAATCCGGATTATTCATTTATTGAAAAACATATTGATTTAATTCGTGAATATTTGGAGTATTCTGGTTGGATCGTTGAAAAAGATTCTCGACTCGGTGTTATATTAATTCAAAATGAATATAATGAAAATCGTATAAGAATGGACTTCATGACATCGCTTATGATTTATGCATTAAGATATGCATATGAAGTACAAAGAGAACAAAACTCAATGACTCAAGAAGTATATTTCTCTTCTGTTAGTTTGATTCAACTTATGCTTGAAAAATCATTAGTTCAAGATGGAAAAAGACCATCTGCGACAAGCTTAGCTTCATCATATAGATTCTTAGAAAGTCATAACATTATTGCTAGAATTTCTGGTGATTATAGAGATAGAGATTTACAATTCTATATTTTACCATCAATTCTTTATGTAATTGATAATGATAGAATTAATGCAATATTTGAACAAGTTGAAAGAAGTGGACGTTAGGAGGTAGTTTATATGAAATTATTAAAAAGATTAAGATTAATTAATTGGCACTATTTCTATAATGTTAAAATTGATTTCGATAAAATTAATTTTTTAACTGGTGAAAATGCTGCAGGAAAATCAACATTGATTGACGCGATGCAAGTAGTATTACTTGGTGATACTTCTGGACGTATATTTAATAAAGCTGCGAGTGAAAAAGCTGGACGTACATTAAAAGGATATTTAAAAGCTGAAGTTGGTGACGATGGTGAAGGTGAATATAGATATTTGCGTAATGGTAGATTTACATCATATATCGTTTTAGAATTCTTTGATGATGTTGTAATGAAAGAATTTTGTGTTGGTATTGTATTTGATGTATATGATGATGGTACCGAACAACATAAGTTCTTCTATTTAGATGATAAGATGCCTGTTAATGACTTCTGTTCATTAAATACTCCTCTTTCTCAAAAAGAATTAGCGGAATATTTTTCACAAAATTATTCATCAAGTGAATATCAATTCTGTGACACAAACGCTCAATATCAAATATTATTAAAAGATAAATTTGGTGGAATAAAAGATAAATACTTCTCATTATTTAAAAAAGCTGTTTCTTTTACACCTATTACTAATATTGAACAATTCATTACTGAATATGTATGTGATGTTCCATCTGAAATTAATGTTGAATCGATGAGAGCTAATATTCAACAATATAAAAGACTTGAAATCGAAGCAACTAATATGGAAAGTAAGATTAATCGATTAGAGGCTATTCATAAAGCATATGAAGATGTTAAATCTAGAAGAAGTGATTTAGCTTTATCTAGTTATATTACTAAAAGAGTATCTTACCAAGTTCATTTAAATAATATAATGAACTTACAAAGAGATATTCAAGCTAATGAATTAAGAATAAATGAAATTAATGATGAATTGAAAAAGATTGAAGAAGAAATCAAAGAATTTACATTACAAAAAGAATCATTGATTGCATCTAAAGTTCAATCATCATCATATCAAATGAATAAAGAATTAACTGCGTCAAGAGATAAGGCTCGTGATAATATCGCGCGTATTGAAGCAAATATTAATTCTGATTATGAAAAACTTTCTTCATATATTAATGCATTTAAAAATCATGCGAATAGACTTCAAGCAGGTCTTGATTCTATTGATGGTAATTTTAAAAATAGTTTAAAAAATATGTTTGAAGAATTACAAAAGATTAATTCAAAAGTAATTGATGTTTGTTCTTCATTCTCAAATAAGTTATCTTTAAAAGAAGGACTTAATAGAGATACATTATTAGAATTTAGAAATACAATAAACGAATATAAAAACTATTGTTCTGAATGTTATGGATATTTGAAATCTCATATTAGTAGTGAAATTAATAAACTTAATATTGAAAAACAATCAATGCAAGAAGGTTCAACTGGTGGTAAATCATACGATTATCAACTAGTACAAGTTAGAAATCAATTAAGACATGCATTAGAAGATAAATTTTCTAAAAAGATTGAAGTATATTTCTTTGCAGATTTAATTGATATTAAAACCCCTAGATGGGTGAACGCTATTGAGGGATTTATTAATTCTCAAAAGATTAATATGTTTGTTGAAGAAGAATATTATGAAGCTGCAAATAAATTATTACCTCCTATATTAAAAAGACTTGGATATTATAGAACAGGTTTAGTAGATAGTGAAAAACTTAAGAAAGCTAATATAACTGTTGATGATTATTCTTTAGCGGAAGAAATAAAATCCGATCACGAAGGTGCTAAATGTTATGCTAATTTCTTATTAGGAAGAATGATTAAGTGTGAAACTTTTGCTGAAGCAAGAGCGTGTGGACGCGGCTTAACACCTAACTGTGATGGTTATAGAAATTATTCATCATTTGTTTTACCAGAAAATTCTTATAGATATCATTTAATAGGAAGAAAAATTTCTGAATCAAATAGAAATGAACGTTTAAAAGACTTAGAAAAATCTCAAGAAAGTTTACAATTATTAAAAGAATTTGTTAATGCACTTGGTTTATGCGCTCATGAAGAAACAATGAATAATAATGAAGCTGATACTTTTGCGTTACATTTTGAAGATGCTGAATTACTTCCTCAATATAAAAAGAATCTACAAAGATATGAAGATGAACTTGCATCTTCATCTGGACAAGAAATTAATATTATAGATGAAAAGATACGTCATATTGAACAAGATTTAACATCATTAAATGATGATAAACAAAGATTAATTCTTCAAAAAGGTCAACTTACTGAATCTAATAATTCAATTCAAAACGAAAAGATTCCTTCACAAATGGAAAAAGCAAATGAAATATTAGATACAATTAAACAAGAATTTGATGAAGACTTTATAAATGATGTTGCGCTTCCTACTTATAATGAAGAAATAGAACATGGTAAGTCTTTAGTAGATCTTCGTTATGAATATGATGAGATGTTTACAAAAGGACAATATAGATTACGTAATATTTTATCTCAATTCAATGAATTAAGAAAAGACTATATTGTTGATTATAAATTAAGTTATGATATTACAAGAGAAGATAACGATGATTTTGATAAAGAACTATATACATTAAAAGAAGTTAAACTTCCAGAATATCGTAAAAAAATTGAAGATGCATATAATAAAGCAACCAAAGAATTCAAAGATGATTTTATCTTCAAATTAAAAACATCTATTGAAATGGTTAGAAATCAAATTGATGAATTAAATGAAGCATTAAAAGGCGCTCATTTCGGTTCAGATTCATATCAATTTACAGTAACACCTGCTCCTCAATATAAAGAGTATTACGATATGATTACTGATGATTTATTGTTAAGTTATGGAGAAGATGAATCTATTTATCTAGAAAAATATCAAGACATAATGAATAACTTATTTAAATTAATCGGTGATGTTTCTTCATCAAAAGATAAAGAATCATCTTTAAGTCAAAATGTTGATAAGTTTACTGATTATAGAACATATTTATTATTTGACTTAATGGTATCTAAAGATGGTGGAAAGCCTTATTCTCTTGCTAGAAATATTAAAAAAGCATCAGGTGGTGAAACACAAACACCATTCTATATTTCAATACTTGCATCATTTACACAACTTTATAGAACAAAAGCTGATGGAAATATGTCAAATACAATAAGACTTGTAATTTTCGATGAAGCATTCTCTAAGATGGATAGAAATAGAATTATTGAGTCTATTAGAATTTTAAAAGAATTTAAACTTCAAGTTATTTTATCTGCACCACCAGAAAAAGTTGCTGATATCTCAAGACTTGTTGATAAAACTTTATTAGTATCTCGTGGCAAAAATAGATCATTTGTTGATACATTTGCAGCGAGTGAGGAAATTATAAATAAAGAAATAAATAATATTTAATAAAGAAGGGAGTTAAAGATGATACCAAATATAATATTAACGCAAATACCAAGTTTCTTACCTGGTTTAATTGGATTAATTATCTTTTTAAGTGCAATATTCATTGTGTTTACACTTATGAGTATATTTGTTAAAAAAAGATCAACGATATCTGGTATCATGTTTTTACTTGCAATAAGCGGTATATGCACATTTATCTGTTCATTTGAACGTGATGGTGTTTCACTTCTTGATAATATTGCTTCATTTAATAACGATATCGGTATTGGTGAAGGACTTGCATATGCAATTCAAGCAATTGGCTCACCTGTATATTATACACATAAATTATTTATCAAAATGATCGCAGATATTTTTTCACTTGAAGTAAGTGATGAAAAGTTAACTATATTGAATGATGGAATATTTGATATGATAATTTATATTGTATTATTCTTATTATCATTTATTTTCTTTAATAGAAATAAAAAAACTAAAAAAATTTATAGTGATTATTTATCTTGATTTTTACCTCGTCTTTTTTTAGGCGAGGTTTTTTATAGAAGATTAATTAATTATATTATTATATATAATTAAAATTATTTTATATCTAGTCAAAAAATATAAATATGATATAATAAATATGAGGTCGAACTATGAGAGAGTATTCTATTCGAAGTAGTCAATTAAGAGAACTAAAATTAAGATTTATAATTAAAGTAATTATTTATGTATTAATTAATGTTTTACTTTATATTATACCTAATATTATTTCTATATCATTATTTATATATTTAAATAATGGAGGTGACTTTAATAATTATTTAAATGTATTTGCTAATTTAATTATTCCACTTATTTTATTCTTGGTTTTAACATTTGTAATATTTATTCCTTCAACTATATTAATTATTTATATGTACGTTAATGATAATAAATATTTTCATAATAAATATTTACAATATCTTATTGAAGAATGTAGATTAAATGATATTTATTATAAATTTAGAAAAAAATCATTTGATAAAAATTTATATAGTGAATTAGAAGAATATTTAAATATTTGTGAAATAAATAGAATTTATGAATTATCTGATATTTCATCAATGAAATTTATAGAATTCAATCAAATACAATATATTAAAAACAAGAAAAAACATAATGGTGTAATTATATTATTAAGAAATACTGAGCCTTTAGATGGTTTTTTCCAAATTAGAACTAATGGAGAACCATTAAAAGATAATTATGAAGGAAAGTCAATTTTAAGATTTGGCTTTCAAAAGAATATTCCAAGTTTTGAAATATATTCATCTTTAGGTAGTGTAACTTATTCTTTAAACAATAAAGACTTTGAAAATTTAATGAATAAGTTTAAAAAATATATTCGTTGTAATTTTGTTGTAACAAGATGCAATACGACGATATCAATATTTTTAGAAACATTTCAATTCAATCTTACATCTGGTTTACTTTCAAAATATCATGAAAAAGATTTTGATGCAAAAGTAGATTCTTTAATTCATTTGCATGAACTCACAAATGAAATAATAAATGCCTTAATGAGTCTTAATGTATAGGAGGTTGTATGACACATAATGAAATGGTTGCCATGTTACTTGCGGGTGGTAAAGGTACTAGACTTTTATCATTAACAAAAAAAGTGGCTAAACCTGCAGTATTTTATGGTGGGAAATATAGGATAATAGATTTTCCTTTATCAAATGCTGCAAACTCAGGTATAACAAGGATAGGAGTTTTAACACAATATGAATCTGTAGCGCTTAATAATTATATCGGTAATGGTGCACATTGGGGTATTGATGGTAATAATTCAGTCGCTGGTATTCTTCCACCACGTCAAACAGAAGAAGGTCTTTCTTGGTATAGTGGTACGGCGGATGCAATATACCAAAATATTTCGTTTTTAGATGAATTAAATCCTAAATATGTTTTAGTTTTATCTGGAGATCACATTTATAAAATGAATTATTCTGAAATGCTTGAATATCATAAAAAGAATGAAGCTGATTTAACAGTCGCGGTATTAAACGTATCTCTTGAAGAAGCAAGTAGATTTGGAATAATGAATGTTAATGAAGATTTATCAATTTATGAATTTGAAGAAAAACCAAAAAAACCAAAATCAACTCTTGCATCAATGGGGATATACATATTTACTTATAAGTCATTAAGAGAAGCATTAATTAAAGATGCAAAAGATGAAAAATCAGAACATGATTTCGGAAAAAACATTATTCCTAATTTATTAGCTAAGAAAAAAAGATTATTTGCTTATGAATTTAAAGGATATTGGAAAGATGTTGGTACTATTAAATCTTTATGGCAAGCTAATATGGATTTATTAGATAAAGATGATCCATTAGATTTATATAATGAAAAGTTTAAAATATTATCGCAAGATACTAAATCACTTCCTCAATATGTTGGAAGTAATTCTTCAATAATTAATTCTATTGTTAATCAAGGTGCTAGAGTAGAAGGTAAGGTTAAAAATAGTGTAATATTTACAAATGCAATTATTGAAGAAGGGTCTACAATAATAGATTCTGTTATTATGCCTGGAGCGGTTATTAAATCTGGTGCTTATATTAATAAAGCAATTGTCGCGGATAATGTAATTATATCAGGTGATAGAAAAGAAAATATAGAAGGACAAGATATTGTTCTTCTAGCTAAATAGGAGGTTTATTTATGCCAAAAATATTAGGTTTAGCTAATCTTCATGGTGCTCCTAATTTAGGAACATTAAATGAAAGAAGAGGAATTGCATCTACATCATTTTTAGGAAGATATGCATTTATTGACTTTACATTATCAAATTTTTCAAACTCTGGAATTGATATGATGGGCATTTTAGTCGGTGATAAATTAAGATCCCTTGTTAAACATATAGGAACTGGTACTATGTATAACGCTAATACAAAAACTGGTTTTTGTTCTATAATGTATAATGAACAATATGTTAATAATAATTCATATAATAACGATATTAATAATATTAAAGAGAATTATTGGGTTATAGAACAATCTAATGCTGATTATATAATATTTGCTCCATGTCATTTATTATATAGAATGAATTTTAATGAAGTAATTGATTATCACATTAAGAAAAAAGCATCTGTTACGATGGTGTATAAAAAGATTTGTGATGGAAAAGATGAATTTACTAATATGGATGAACTTAAAATTGATGAAAATGGTAGAGTTTTATCTATAAAAAGGAATAAAGGTGCGAAAACAAATATTAACATTTCATTAGAAACATATGTTATTTCACGTAGTAAACTTGATGAATTTTTAGATTTTGCATCAATTACATCTCAATTCTTTTCAATAAGAGATGTATTAAGCTATTTATCTAATCAATTATATATTCACTCATACGAATATAAAGGATATTTAAGATGTTTCTCAAATGCTAAGTCATATCTTAATAATTCATTAGAACTTTTATCAAAAGATGTTTTGACTGAATTATTTGATCCTAAATGGCCTATTTATACTAGAACAAATGATACACCTCCTGCTAGATATGGTGAAAATGCATCTGTTTCAAATTGTTTTATATCAAATGGAGCTAGAATTGAAGGAAAAATCAAAAATTCTATAATAGGAAGAGGAGTAATCATTGAAAAAGGCGCTAAAGTGGAGAATTCTATTATTTTAACTAATGCATATATAGGAAAAGATTCTACTTTAAAAAACTGTATAATAGATAAAAATGCACAAATTTTACATATGAATAAATTAAATGGTAATGAAAATAATCCATTAGTAGTAAGAGAAAGGGATATAGTTTAATATGAATATTATGATGGTAACGGGTGAATCTAACCCATTTGTAAAAACTGGAGGACTTGGAGATGTTGTTTATTCATTATCTTCTTCTTTAGCAAGTAAAGGTCACGAAGTATCTATAGTTCTACCTTTTTATAAAAAAATTAAAGATCAATTACAATATGAAGCTGAATTAGTTTCTACTTTTCCAGTATATATGTCATGGAGAGTTCAATATTGTGGTGTATTTAAATATCGATTTGATGGTATTAGTTATTATTTTATCGATAATGAACAATACTTCTATCGTGATGGTTTATATGGATTTGATGATGATATTGAAAGATTTGCATATTTTGATTTAGCTGTTGTTGAATTAATATTACATTTAAATTTAAAAATTGATGTTATTCATGTTCATGATTGGCAAGCTGGTATGATACCACTTTTATTAAAAACAGATTATAGAACTAAAATTGATTATTATGAACCTAAATTTGTTTTAACAATTCATAATCCTGAATATCAAGGTAAATTTGATCCATATTATTTAGGTGATTACTTTAATTTATCTCAAAGTTATTATGAAAATGGTACTGTTAGATTTGATAACTGTGCATCATTTTTAAAATCTGCGATTGTAATGTGTGATAAAATTACAACTGTATCACCAACACATGCTGCAGAGTTATTACATGGTAATCATGCATATGGACTAGAAAGTATAATTAGATTACGTGAAAATGATTTTAAAGGTATAGTAAACGGCATTGATTATGAAGAATTTAATCCAGAAACTGATAAATATATTTCACCTAATTATTCTATTAAAGATGTTGAAAAAGGAAAAAGAAAAAACAAAGAAGATATTGCACGTGAATATGGATTTAAAGATCCAAGTTTACCACTTTTTGGTGTGGTTTCTAGACTTGTCCCAACTAAAGGAATCTCTTTAATATTAGATGTTGTTCCTTTATTAAATGGTAGAGCTAATATTATTATTTTAGGATGTGGAAATAGAGAATTAGAAGATAGAGCTAAATTCTTAAGCAAGAGTTATTCGGATAATGTTGCTCTGTATTTAGGATACAATAATCCTTTAGCGCATAAAATCTATGCAGGATGTGATTTCTTCTTAATGCCATCATTACTTGAACCATGTGGAATTGCTCAACTAATCTGTCATAGATATGGTTCAATACCTGTATGTAGAAGAACAGGCGGAATCATCGATACAGTAAATGGATATGATGGTACTAATCTTGAATTTGCAGATGGTTTAGATTTTAATGATTATAATATTCAAGCATTAATTGGACCTTGTTTAACTGCGATTGATATTTACAAAAACAAAGAAAAAATGCAAATTTTAAGAGAAAATGGTATGAAACGTAACCATTCATGGGATAAATCATCTGAAGAATATTTAAATATTTATAAAGAAATTACTAATAAATAAATTGTAAAAAAGAGTTTATCGTCTATAAACATAATTATTATCTTCATATATTATATTGGTGATATTATGTTTGATGAACTCTTTTTTTGGTATGACAAATTAGATATTAAAAATATTACATTATTAGAAGATTTTATTTATAAATATGTATTTATTTATAAAAATAATAATTCTATAGATAAAATGATATTATTTTATAATTCAAAAAATGAAATTTTATTAAACGATGAATTATTAAAAAAATTAGATAATCCTAAAATATTTTATGTTAGTGAAATGATTAATAATAAAAACTTTTTTCATATAACACATAACAAAATTATAAATAATCATGACTATGTGTTATTTGATAATATTATTAATACTTTTAATAATTTTTCTTTAAAAAACTATAAAGATAAATTTTGTGATTATTCACGTTCATTTTTAATAGAATTTAAATGAATTTAATATGTCTTTAACTTTTAAAGTTTAAATATTATAAAAATAAAAAATGATATT